>QHSA01000164.1 GCA_003220315.1 Candidatus Rokuibacteriota bacterium | reverse complement strand
GCCCTCACGCCGTGATCCCGGGCAGGTCGAGGCGGTGGCGCCGGGCCGCGGCGATCGCCTCCGCGTAGCCCGCGTCGGCGTGGCGCATGATGCCGGTGCCCGGGTCGGTCGTCAGCACGCGCTCGAGCCGGCGCGCCGCGTCCGCGCTGCCGTCGGCGACGACGACCATGCCCGCGTGGATCGAGTAGCCGATGCCGACGCCGCCGCCGTGGTGGACGGAGACCCACGTCGCGCCCGCCGCCGTGTTCACGAGGGCGTTGAGGATCGGCCAGTCGGCGATCGCGTCCGAGCCGTCGCGCATCGACTCCGTCTCGCGATTCGGCGAGGCGACCGAGCCCGAGTCGAGGTGGTCGCGGCCGATCACGATCGGGGCCCTCACCCGCCCGGACGCGACCAGATCGTTGAAGATCCGTCCCGCCTTCACCCGATCGCCGTAGCCGAGCCAGCAGATGCGGGCGGGCAACCCCTGGAAGTGAACCCGCTCGTGCGCGAGACGGAGCCAGCGGACCAGGTGCGTGTTGTCTCGGAACGCGTCGATGAGGGCGCCGTCGGTGGCGTAGATGTCCTCGGGGTCACCCGAGAGCGCGACCCAGCGGAACGGTCCCTGGCCCTCGCAGAAGAGTGGGCGGATGAAGGCAGGCACGAAGCCGGGGTAGGCGAAGTCGGTCACGCCGGCGTTCTCGGCCTCGCGTCTGACGTTGTTGCCGTAGTCGAAGAGGATCGCGCCGCGCTTCTGGAGCTCGAGCATCGCGCGCATGTGCTCGGCGAGCGAGGCGTAGGCGCGCGCGAGGTATGCTTCGGGATCGCGCGCGCGGAGCTCGGCCGCGGCCTCGACCGAGAGCCCCGCGGGGATGTAGCCGTTCAGCATGTCGTGGGCCGAGGTCTGGTCGGTGACGACGTCGAAGCGGACCCCGCGGCTCGCCAGTTCGGGGTGCACCTCCGCGGCGTTGCCGTGGACCGCGATCGAGAGCGGTGTGCGCTTCGCGCGTGCCTCCTCCGCCCAGCCGAGGGCCTCGTCGATGGAGGCGGTCATCCGGTCGACGTAGCGGAGGCGCAGCCGCCGCTCGATCCGGCCGCGATCGACCTCGACGAAGAGCCCGACACCCTCGTTCAGCGTCACGGCGAGCGGCTGGGCCCCGCCCATCCCCCCGAGCCCCGCGGAGAGCACAAGGCGTCCGGCGAGCGTTCCGCCGAAGTGCTTCCGCGCGCACGCGCCGAACGTCTCGTAGGTGCCCTGGAGGATCCCCTGCGTCCCGATGTAGATCCACGAGCCGGCCGTCATCTGGCCGTACATCGTGAGCCCCATCGCCTCGTAGCGCCGGAAATGCTCCCAGTCGCCCCACGCGGGGACGAGCATGGCGTTGGCGATCAGGACGCGCGGTGCGTCGGGGGACGTCGTGAAGACGCCGACCGGCTTCCCCGACTGGATCAGCAGCGTCTCGTCGCCCTCGAGCCGCCGGAGCGTCGCGACGATCGTGTGGTAGGCCTCCCAGCTCCGCGCGGCCTTGCCCGAGCCGCCGTAGACGACGAGGTCCTCCCAGCGCTCGGCGACGTCGGGGTCGAGGTTATTCATGAGCATCCGGAGCGCCGCCTCTTGCGCCCAGCCCTTGCACGAGATCGCGGCCCCACGCGGCGCCCTGATCGGCTCGGCGGGACGGCCCCTGGGGGCGCTCATCTACACCGCCATGATGCTGTAGCCGCAGTCCACGTAGATGACCTCGCCCGTGATGCCCGAGGCCATGCGGGAGGCCAGGAAGAGCGCGGTGTCGCCGACCTCGCGCAGCTCGACGTTGCGGCGCAGGGGCGCCCTCTCCGCGTGATGCGTGAGCATCTCGGTGAAGCCACGGATCCCGCGCGCGGCCAGCGTGTTGACGGGACCGGCCGAGATCGCGTTGACACGGACCCCCTTCGGGCCGAGGCTCGCCGCGAGGTAACGGACGGTGGCCTCGAGCGAGGCCTTGGCCACGCCCATGACGTTGTAGCCGGCGGCGACGCGCTCGGCGCCGAGGTACGTCATCGCGATCACCGACCCGTGCTCCGACTTCTCGAGCAGCGGCATCGCCGCGCGCACGAGCCCGACGAGCGAGTACGCGGAGACGTCGTGGGCCACGCGGAACCCCTCGCGCGAGGTCGCCACGAAGTCGCCCTCGAGGTCCTCACGCTGGGCGAACGCCACCGAGTGGACGAGCGTGTCGAGGCGCCCGAGGTCGCGCGCGACGCCGGCGAAGACAGCGCCGATCTCGCCGTCCGACGCGACGTCACAGGGGTAGATCACCGAGCCAGGCAGCGTCCCGGCCAGCGCCTCGACGTTCTCCCTGAGGCGGTCACCCTGGTAGGTGAACGCCAGACGCATCCCGGCGCCCGCGAGCGCTTGGGCGATCGCCCAGGCGATGGAGCGCTTGTTGGCGACACCGAAGACGATCCCGGTTCTGCCGTCGAGCAGACCCATACGCGCGACCTCCGGGACTCATGATACGGCTATCAGCGCGTCGAGTTACCGTGCTTCGAGCGCGGGCTTCGCCCGCGCAACCGATCCAAGGGGGAGGTTTCGGAAGGGGGGCGAAGCCCCCCTCCAAGGTTTTAACGAACCGCCGCCCGCACGCGTCGAAGACGCGCGAGCGATCCGAGGACCTCGGACGGCTCGTCGGTGAGATGGCGGACGATGACGTCGGTGTAGCCCATCGCCCCGAGCGCTCGGAGACGCTCGACGACCTCGTCCACCGAACCCGCAACGAGCGCCTCCCCACCGAACCCGCGGTATCCGCGGGCGAGCGCGGCTTCGAGGACCGCCTTGGCCTCGCCCGGAGACTCGCCGACGTAGACGTCGCGACGGATCGCGACCGCCGACGGCGTGCGGCGATAGACGGCGCAGCGCTCGCGGTAGTATGCGGCCTGGCGGCGCGCCTCGTCGAACGAGAGTCCGGGCGAAGCGAGCCAGCCATCGCCGAGGCGCGCGGCGCGATCGATGGAGACCTCCGCGCTGGCGCCGATCCAGACCTCGACCGGCTCCGACGGCGTCGGCGCGACCCGCGCGTCCCTGACGGCGAAGCGCCCGGACGACGACACGACCTCGCCCGCGAGGAGCCGGCGGATGATCGAGAGCGATTCCTCGAACGCCGACGGGCGCGTCGTCAGGCGCGCGCCCATCGCGGCGAACTGGCTCTCGTCGTCGCCGAGGCCGCACTGGAGGATGAAGCGTCCCCGCGCGAGCGCCGCCAGCGTCCCCACCTGCTCCGCCACGAGGACCGGATTCCAGAGCGGCAGGAGGAAGAGGCAGCCGGCGGGCCTGTCTCCCCACTCGGCGAGCAGTCGCCCGAGCATGGGGACGTTCTGGTAGTAGGGCACGGCGGTCGCGTGATGGTCGCCGAGGAAGAGCGAGTCGAGCCCCGCCTCCCAGGCCGCCCGCGCGCGCTCGATCATCCAGCGCGCGCCCTGACGCGGGTCCTTCACCGCGTGACGGCTCGTGAGCGAGATCCCGGCTCTCACGGGCGCATCCCCCTTCGGGTGTTCATGGTCGGCGAGCCTAGCGCACGGCTCGACCGGCGGCAAGTCTCCCGCGCTATACTGCCGTCCAATGACGCCCAACCACGTGAAGCAGCGGCTCGCCGCCGGCAAGGCGTGCTTCGGCAGCCTCCTGAACTTCGGCGATCCGCTGGTGGCCGAGCTGATGGCGTCGGTCGGCTTCGACTGGCTCCTCGTGGACACCGAGCACGGGCCCATCGACCTGGCGACGCTGGCGACGATGTTCGCGACGATCACCCGTTATCCGTGCGCGCCGCTCGTCCGCGTCCACGCGCTCGACGAAGCGAACGTCAAGCGGGTGCTCGACGCCGGCGCCTGGGGTGTGCTCGCGCCGAACGTTCGCACGCGCGAAGAAGCGGAGCTGCTCGTCCGGGCGTGCAAGTACCCGCCCGAGGGCGTGCGAAGCCTCGGCGCCGGGCGCTTCGCGCTCTCGTTCAAGACCGACGCGCCGACCTACTTCCGGCGCGCGAACGACGAGATCCTCGTCATCGCCCAGATCGAGCACGTGGACGCCGTGGCGAACATCGACGCGATCCTCTCCGTCCCCGGCATCGACGCCTGCTACGTCGGACCGAACGACTGGTGCGCATCGGCGGGCCTCCAGCCCTCGCTCGAGCCGCCGTATCCCGAGTTCGAGGCGGCGATGCAGACGGTCCTCGCCGCGGCCCGACGCCACGGGGTCGCCGCCGGTATCCACAGCCTCAAGCCCGAGACCGTCAACCGGCGCATCCGCGAAGGCTGGAGGCTCGTCGGGATGGTGAACGACCAGCGCTTCCTCCTCGGGGCGGCGAAGGCCGCGCGCGACGCCGTCAAGACCGACGCGTGAGCCCGCCGCGGCTCGGCATCGTCCTCTCCCCCTTCGCCACGCGCCCCGTCGCGGAGTTCGTCGCCGTCGCGCGCGAGGCCGAGGCGCGCGGCTACCACACCGCGTGGGTGGGTGAGTCCTCGGGGTACGACGCGATCAGCCTCATGACGCTCATCGCGTCTCACACCGAGCGGATCCACGTGGGCTCGGCGGTCATCCCCGTCCAGACCCGCACGCCCGTGGTCCTGGGAGTCTCCGCCGCGAGCCTCGGCCACGTGGCACCGGGGCGTGTCGCCCTCGGGCTCGGCCTCTCGAGCCGCGCGATCGTCTCTGACTGGCACGGGCTCCCCTTCGGGAACTCGCTGCGGCAGATCCGCGAGGCCGTCCAGATCATCCGCCTGGCGGCGTCCGGCGAGCGCGTGAATTTCGAGGGCACGTTCTACCACGTGAAGAACTTCCGGATGACGGCGCCGCCTCCCGAGAAGCCCGTCCGCGTCGTCCTCGCCGCGCTCGGCCCCGGGATGCTGGAGCTCGCGGGCGAGATCGCGGACGGCGTCGTGCTCAACTGGATCCCGCCCGAGACCGTGCCGGCCTCGATCAAGCATCTGGAGGCCGGCGCGCGGCGGGCGGGGCGAGCGCTCGACGGCTTCGAGATCGCGTCGTTCGTCCGCACGTGTGTCACCGACGACCCCACGACGGCGCGCGAGGCGCTGGCGCGCGAGATCACCGGCTACGCGAGCGTGGACGCCTACGCGAGTTTCTTCCGGTCGGCCGGGTTCGGGGACGAGGTGGACGCCGTGACCACCGCCTGGAAGGCGGGCGACCGGGGGGGCGCGGTCAAGCGGGTCTCGCCGCGCTTCCTCGACGGCCTCGGCGTGGTCGGCGACGAGGCCGTCTGTCGCGCTCGCATCACCGAGTTCGCCCGCGCCGGGCTGACGCAGCCGGTGATCGTGCCGTTCGCGCCGCCCGACGCGCGGGCCGCGCTCCACCGCACGCTACGTGCCTTTCCGTGAGGGAGGGCTCGTGAGTCGGCGCCTCACGGCCCTCGGCGTCGTCCCCGCGCGCCTCGGCTCCACGCGCCTGCCGCGCAAGGTGCTGCGCGACATCGCGGGCAAGCCCCTGGTCGTCCACGTCTGGGAGGCGGCCCGGCGCTCGCCGGACCTCGCCGAGGTGCTCGTGGCGACCGACGCCGACGAGGTCGTCCAGGCCTGCGCGCGGCACGGGGTCCCCGCGATCCTGACGTCGGCCGACCATCCGTCCGGCACCGACCGTGTCTGGGAGGTCGCCCAGTCGCGCGCCGCCGACGTCTACGTCAACGTCCAGGGCGACGAACCCTTCGTCACGCCGAGCCACATCGCGCGGCTCCTGGACCCGTTCCGCGAGCGGGCGGACACGCAGGTGGCGACCCTCAAGATCCGCCTCCGCCCGGAGGAGGCGGACAACCCGGCCGTGAACAAGGTCGTCTGCGCCGCCGACGGCCACGCGCTCTACTTCTCGAAGTACCCGGTCCCCTACGACCGCGATGCCCGCGGCGTCCCCCGCTTCAAGCACGTCGGCCTCTACGCCTACACGCGCGCGGCGCTCGAGGCGTTCCATCGCCTGCCACCCTCGCCGCTCGAGCAAGCCGAGAAGCTCGAGCAGCTCCGCTTCCTTGAGCACGGCGTCCCGATCGTGGTCCTCGAGACCGACGAGCCCACGATCGGCGTGGACACGGAGGCCGACCTTCGCGCCGCCGAAGCCCGCCTGGTACCCCGCCGCTCGTGACCCGCGCGCTGAACGCCGACCCGGCGGCCCGGCGCTGGGTGATCCTCACGTTCATCGTGCTGGCGCAGACCGTCGCCAACATCGGGCCGCTCGGGATCCCCGCGATCGCGTCGCTGATCCAAGCGGACCTCGGCCTCACGCTCACGCAGGCAGGCTCGTTCCTCCCCGCCTACTACCTGGGTCCCGTCGCCATGTCGCTCTTCGCGGGAGTGCTCGCCGACCGCTGGGGCACGGCGAAGATGCTCGTCCTCGGCCAGGCGCTGATCGCCGCGGGGCTCCTCGCCGCGAGCACGGCGCCCTCGTATACCGTCTTCATCGCGCTGATGGTCGCGGCGGGGGTCGGCTACGGCACGCTCAACCCCGCGTCCACCACCGCGGCGATGTCGTGGTTCCCGCCCCGGCGGCGCGCGACGGTGGTCGGGCTCAAGCAGGTGGGGCTGCCGTTCGGCGGCATGCTGGGCGCGGCGATCGTTCCCATGCTCGCGCTCCGCCTGGGCTGGCGGCGCGCGGTCGTCGTCGCCGCGCTCCTCATCGTCGTCTGCGCCGCCGCGTGCGCGCTGATCTACCGCGACCCGCCCGGCGACGCGCTCGCGCGGCGCGCGCCAGGCGAGCGTGGCCCCGTCCGGGCGGTGCTCCTCACGCGCGACCTCTGGCTCGTCGCCCTCGCCACGCTGGTCTTCGCCGCGATGCAGACCGTGTGGATGGCGTTCCTCGCGCTCTACCTCCAGGACGTCGTCGGCCTCGGGCTGCTCGCGGCGAGCCGCTATCTCGCGCTCGCTCAGGCCGGCGGCGTGCTGGGCCGCATCGCGTTCGGCGTCCTCTCCGACCGGACGTTCGGGGGCCGGCGCCGTACGCCACTCACGATCGCCGGCTGCGGCTCGACGCTCTGCTCGATCGCGATCGCGTTCACAGGGCCGGCGTCGCCCGCGCGCTGGCTGGTACCGCTCGCGGTCGTCTTCGGCTTCTTCGGGATCGGCTGGAACGGCGTCCAGCACACGCTGATGGCTGAGCTGGCGGGCCCCCGCGCCGCCACCACCGCCGTGGGCCTCGGCCTTGCGGTCTCCTCGCTCGGCGTCACGCTCGGCCCACCGGTCTTCGGCGCGTGCGTCGAGTGGGCGGGCGGCGACCGCGGGCCGTGGCTCGGCTTGGCGCTCACGATGGCGGTCGGGCTCCTGGTCCTGGCGCTCGTCCGCGAGCACCCGCGCCTCGGGTAGCGGCGTTCCTCACCCGGGCCCGCTCCTTCCTCACCCCGGCGCCGAGCCCGCGCCCGGCTGGCGCAACTCCACCGTCCTGACCGGGTAGGGAATCTCGATCCCCTCCGCGCGCAGGCGGCGCAGGAGGCGCTTCCTCAGCTCGTGCTGGACGAGATACTGGTCCACGAACGACGCGATCTGGCAGGTCAGCGTGAAATCGAGCGACGACTCGCCGAACCCGGGGATGAGGCGGGTGAAGGGCGCGGGCTCGGCGAGGAGCCCGGGGATCTTCCCCGCGGCCTTGGTCGCCTCGTCGACGAGCACGCGCTCGACGTGGTCCGGCTCGCTCCGATAGCTCACGCTCACCGGAATCGAGAGCGACAGGCGCGGCTCGGGCAAGTCGTAGTTGGTAATGATCGACTCGGCGACTTTCTTGTTCGGCACGACGACGACCGTGTTCTGGAGCATGCGGACACGCGTGGAGCGCCAGCCGATGTCCACGACGTACCCTTCGACCGTGTCCGCGATCTTCACGTAGTCGCCGACGCGGATCGGCTTGTCGGCGAGGAGGTGGGCGCCCGCGAAGAGGTTCGAGAGCGTGTCCTGGAGCGCGAGCGCCACGGCGAGGCCGCCGACGCCGAGGGCGGTCAGGATCGGCGTGATCTGGATGCCGAGCGCGTCGAGCAGCACGAGCAGGCCGACGGCGAAGACGACGCCGCGCGCGACGGCTTGGCCGAGCCCGGTGACGGGGCCGCCGAGCGCCCGCCGCTCGCTCGCGTGCTCGATGAGCGTGCTGACGACGCCGGCGACGGTGATGGTCACGGACAGGATGATCGCGACCTCGAGGACGAGGCCGAGCTGCTGGGACAGACGCCGCGACATACGCTCGGTCTCGCCGGCGATCGCGATGGCCACCCAGAGGCCGAGCACGATGGACCAGAGCATCGACGGCAGCCGGATGGCCTGGCCGAGTGAGGCCCAGCCGTTCGGCGGTCGGGCCCCGCGCCGGAGCAGGGAGAGCAGGACGGCGCGGAGCACCAGCGCCATCACCGTGGCGGCGACGAACGCGAGCCCGGGCCGGAGCAGGTCCCACACGGCGCTCCATGCTATCGCAGTCGGCGAGCGGCCGATACGGGTGGCGCGACGTGTTATCGTAGTTCGCGCCCATGAGTCAGCGCGGACTCTTCTACGGCTGGGTCGTCCTCGCGGCGGCCGCCACGATCGTCGCGGTCGGGCAGGGGTCGCTCTTCGCGCTCGGCGTCTTCTTGAAGCCTCTCGAGGACTCGATGCGCTGGAGCCGGAGCGCCATCTCGCTGGTCGCGCTGACGAACTGGATCGCGATGGGGCTCGGCTCCTTCTTCTGGGGCGCGCTCTCGGACCGGCTCGGCAGCCGTGGTGTCACGGTCGCCGGCGGCGTGCTCCTGGGCACGGGCCTGGTCCTGTCGAGCCAGGCGACCGCGCTCTGGCAGCTCAACGTGACGTTCGGTGTCGCCGTGGGATTCGCCGCGGGCGCGTTCTTGGCGCCGCTCTCCGCGACGGCGACGAAGTGGTTCACCGCCAACCGCGGCCTCGCCGTGGGCGTCGTCTCCGCCGGGGGCGGCGCCGGGATGCTCCTCCTCTCGCCCCTCACCCGCTGGCTCACGTCGCTCTACGACTGGCGGGTGGCGATGCTGGTGCTCGGCGACCTCGCCTGGGTGGTGACGATCCCGGTCGCGCTGTTGATCCGCAACGCGCCGGGCGAGATGGGGACGGTCGCGATGGGGGGCGCCGCGACGCGCCAGCGTGACTTCTCCACGGGCCAGGTGCTCCGCGCGCCGCAGTTCTGGGCGATCGCGCTGACGCACTTCGCCTGCTGCGCGGCGCACTCGGGACCGATCTTCCACATGGTGACGCACGCGATCGACCAGGGGGTCATCCCCATGGTGGCGGCGACCGTCCTCGGCGTCTCGGGGCTCTCGTCGATCGCGGGACGGATCGGCTCGGGTCTCCTCGCCGACCGCTTCGGCGCCAAGCGTACCCTCGTCGCGGGCCTGGCCCTCCAGGCGGCGATGGTCTTCTCGTACCTCTTCACGCGCGAGGCCTGGAGCTTCTTCGCGGCCGCCGTCGTCTTCGGCATCGCGTACGGCGGCGTCATGCCCCTCTACGCCCTCGTCACGCGCGAGTACTTCGGCGAGAAGGTGATGGGGACGGCCTACGGGGCGGTCTTCCTCATCTCGACGCTCGGCATGGGGTTCGGCTCGTTCGCCGGGGGTTGGATCCACGATGCCCTCGGAACCTACGCCTGGCTGTTCCTCGCATCCACCGCCATCGGCGCCGGGGCGATGGCGCTGGCGTTCACCTTCAGACCGCCGCGGATCCTCGTGGGAGGCGCCGCCTAGGACGGCGGGGCGCGACATGGCGCCCGGGCCCGTCGGACGGCCCCGTGAATTTCCGGACACGCGACATGCCAGAGCGACGACCGCCCCCTTGAATTACTCGTGGAGAGTGTTCTAGAGTGCGTCAATTCGGGGGCTGAGGACGGCTCATTGACACCTCGCGGCACGGATGCTGCAAAATCGGCGCCTTTCTCAGAGGTTAAGCCCCACTCAGCGCGGTTACTGAGCGATCCGCTGGAAGCGTTGCCGCGACCGGCGACGATTGCCCGCTGTGTTTGATCAAGGAGGATCACGCATGGACGCCAAGAAGCTGAATCGCCGGCAGTTCATCACGGCGACGTGTACCACAGCGGCGGTCGCGATGACCGGCATCGAGGGCATCGTCGCGGCGCGCCGGGCTCCCGCCTACGCGCAGGGGACGAAGCTCCACTGGGTACGCTGGGTCGACTTCATCCCCGAGTCGGACGTCGAGCTCAAGCGCCAGATGCCGGAGGCCTCCAAGGCGCTCGGCGCCGAGGTCGTGCTCGAGACGATCAACGCGAACGACCTGCAGCCGCGCATCACCGCCGCGATCCAGTCGGGCTCGGGCGCCGACATCTTCATCATGCTCTACAACTGGGCGCAGCTTTACGGGAGCCAGCTCGTCGACGTCAGCGATCTCGCGACCTCGCTGGCGAGGTCCGAGGGCGGCTTCTACGACGTCTGGCCGTCCTCGGCCCACGTCGGCGGCCTCTGGCTCGCCGTGCCGCACTCGATCATCGGCAATGCCGTCGCCTACCGGCGGTCGTGGCTAAGGGAGGCGGGGGCCCACGAGTACCCGAAGACCTGGGACGAGGCGCGGAAGCTGTTCGCCCAGCTCAAGCAGAAGGGCAAGCCGTACGGCCAGACCCTCGGCCACACGTTCGGCGACGCCCCGACCTTCTGCTATCCGATGCTGTGGTGCTTCGGCGGCGCCGAGACCGACAAGACCGGCAAGAAAGTGGTCCTCAACGGCAAGGGCGCGATCGAGTCGGTGAAGTTCATGCAAGCGTTCTGGAAGGAGTGCTGCGACGAGGGCGGCCTCGCGTGGGACGACACGAACAACAACCGCGCGTTCCACGCCGGCGAGATCTCGGCGACGCTCAACGGTGCGTCGATCTACATCGTGGCGAAGCGCCAGCAAGAGAAGATCAAGGACGAGAAGGGCGAGCCCATGTGGCAGGACATCGACCACCAGAACCTGCCGGCCGGGCCCGCGGGCGCGTTCACGATGTACCTCCCGATGTCGCACGCGATCATGAAGTACTCGAAGAACCCGAAGCTCGCGAAGGACTTCCTGCGCTGGCTCCAAAAGAAGGAGAACTACGGGAAGTGGTTCGAGACGCAGGGGGGTTACTCGGTCGGCGCGACGAAGGCCTGGGAGCAGAACCCCATGTGGTCGAAGGTCGACAAGCCGCTCCAGATCTTCCGGACCGCCGCCCGTAGCACGCGGATCTTCGGCTACTCCGGACCGGCGACGGCGAAGGCGACCGAGGCCTTCTCGAAGTACATCGTCACCGACATGTACGCCAAGGCCGTCCAGGGCATGAGCGCCGAGGACGCGGTGAAGTGGGCGGAGGCCGAGCTCAAGAAGATCTACGAGGGCTAGGCGGGCGGTCTCGCCCGGGAGGGCACATGCGTCGCAGAGACTTCCTGAAATCCACCGGCCTCACCGCGGGTGTCGCGGCGACGGGTCTCGAGTCCGTGGTCGCCGCGCGGCGGGCGCCGGCGTTCGCGCAGGGGACGCGACTCAACATCCTGCGCTGGGTCGACTTCGTCCCCGCGTGCGACGTGGAGCTTAAGCGTCAGGCGGGCGAGGCCTCGAAGGCGCTGGGCGCCGAGGTCGTCTTCGAGTTCATCAACGCCAACGACCTGCAGCCGCGAATCACCGCGGCGATCCAGTCGGGCGCGGGGCCGGATGTCATCATGATGCTCCACAACTGGCCCCACCTCTACGCGAACGGGCTCGTCGACGTCACCGACCTGGGCGAGTGGCTGGGCACGGAGCAGGGCGCCTACTACGCGCAGTCCGAGGCCGCGGCGAAGGACGGCAGGCGGTGGCTCGCGCTGCCGCACGGCATCGTCGGGCTCCAGTTCGCCTACCGGAAGTCCTGGCTCGAGGAGGTCGGGCAGACCACGTGGCCAAAGACGCTCGACGAGCTGCGGCAGGTCGGGATGAAGCTCAAGAAGAAAGGCAAGCCGATCGGCCAGACGCTCGGCCACACCTTCGGCGACGCGCCCGCGTGGGCCTACCCGCTCACGTGGGGCTTCGGCGGCATGGAGGTGGACCGGACGGGCAAGAAGGTCGTGCTCGACGGCTCGGCCACGGTGGAGGCCGTGAAGTTCATGCAGGCGTTCTGGAAGGACGCGTGCGACGAGGGCGGCTTCGCGTGGGACGACACGTCGAACAACCGCGCGTTCCTGTCGGGCGAGATCGCGGCGACGCTCAACGGAGCCTCGATCTACATCGCGGCCAAGCGGGGGGCGGACAAGATCAAGGACGAGAAGGGCGAGTCGATGGTGAAGGACATCCAGCACGGGCCGATCCCGAACGGGCCCGCAGGCACCTACAGCTACCACGTCGCCTTCTCGCACGCCGTGATGCGGTACGGGAAGAACGTCAAGCTGGCGAAGGACTTCCTCAAGTGGCTCCACGGCAAGGAGCAGTTCGCGAAGTGGTTCGAGGTCGCCGAGGGCTTCTCGGTCGGCGCCACGAAGTACTGGGAGCAGCACGCCATGTGGGAGCGGGTCGACCCGCCCATGAAGATCTACCGTCAGGCGGCGGCCGCCTCGCGCATGATCGGCTACGCGGGGCCGCCGTCGGCGCGGGCGACCGAAGCCTACACGAAGTACATCATGGTCGACATGTACGCCAAGGCCTGCCAGGGTATGAAGGCCGAGGACGCGGTGAAGTGGGCCGCGGGTGAGCTGGGCAAGATCTATGGATAGGGCGTGAACAAGCCGATTGCCGGAGGAGCGGGGAGCGCCGCCGGCCTCGAGGTGGTGCTTCCCCACCCACGGACCACCCAGCCGCAGAGGCTCACGCGGCTCCTCGAGAACGAGCGCGCGCTCGCGGCTCTCCTCTTAGCACCCGCCGTCGTGATCCTGGGCACGTTCATCGCGTACCCCTTCATCATGGGCGTCTGGCTGTCGCTGTCGAGCACGAGCGTCGGGAACGCGGGCGAGTTCGTCGGGGTCAAGAACTTCGCCAAGGCGTGGAACGACTCGATCTTCCGGACGGCGTTCGGGAACACGTTCTTCTACACCTTCTGGGCGACGCTCTTCAAGCTGACGCTCGGGATGTGGCTCGCGCTCCTGCTGAACCGGCACTTCCGCGGCAAGCGCATCGTGCGGGCCTCGATGCTCCTGCCCTTCATCGTGCCCACCGTGCTGTCGACCTTCGCCTGGCGCTGGATGTTCGACCCGACCTTCAGCGTGCTCAACTGGCTCCTGTTCAGGGCCGACCTCATCACCACCAAGCTCCCGTTCCTCTCCGACGGCACGTACGGCATGTGGTGCGCGATCGTCGTCAACACGTGGCGCGGCATGCCGTTCTTCGCGATCACGCTGCTGGCGGGGCTGCAGACGATCAACCCCGACCTGCACGAGGCGTCGTCGCTCGACGGCGCCAACGGTTGGAAGCGCTTCTGGTACGTGACGTGGCCGCTCCTCAAGCCGGTGACGATCGTGGTCGTCGTCTTCTCGGTCATCCAGACCTTCTCCGACTTCCAGCTGATCTATGTGCTCACGGGGGGCGGGCCGGCGAACTCCACGCACCTGCTCGCGACGTACGCGTACCAGGTCGGCGTGGCGACGGGCCTCCTCGGCGAGGGCGCCGCGATCTCGCTCTTCATGCTCCCGGTGCTCTTCGTCGTCGTCTGGCTGCAGCTCCGCTACCTCCGCAGAATGGAGGGCGCGTAGGCGATGCTGATCGAGCGCACGTGGAAGCGGTGGGTGTACTTCTACATCCCCCTCACGGTCTTCGTCGTGGGGACGCTGTTCCCCTTCTACTGGATGCTGATCACCGCCATCCGCCCCGACGCCGAGCTGTACCGCTCGTGGCGCGCGGCGACCAACACGCCCTTCTGGACCCTGCAGCCGACGCTGGAACACTTCCGGGACCTGATGGCGAAGACGACGTTCCCGCAGTGGCTGTGGAACACGTTCTTCATCGCGGTGGCCTCCACGGCGATCTCGCTCTTCTGCGGCCTCCTGGCGGGGTACGCGCTGGCGCGGCTCCGGTTCCCGATGGCGGGGGCGCTGGGGACCTCGATCTTCGTGACCTACCTGGTGCCGCCCACGCTCCTCTTCATCCCGCTCGCGAACATCATCCGGACCTTCCAGCTCGGCGACACGCCCTGGGCGTTGATCCTGACCTACCCGACCTTCCTGATCCCGTTCTGTACGTGGCTCCTGATGGGGTACTTCAAAACGATTCCGAAGGAGCTGGAGGAGTGCGCGCGGATCGACGGCGCGACGCGCTTCGGCGCGATGCTCCGGATCATCTTCCCGATCGCCGTGCCCGGTATCCTGTCCGCCGGCATCTTCGCGTTCACGCTGTCGTGGAACGAGTTCATCTACGCGCTCGTCTTCCTCTCGTCACCCGAGAAGAAAACGGTGCCCGTCGGCGTCGTCTCCGAGCTCATCCGCGGCGACATCTACTTCTGGGGCCAGCTGATGGCGGGCGCGCTGCTCGGCTCGATCCCCGTCGCCCTCGTCTACTCGTTCTTCGTGGAGTACTACGTCACGGGCCTGACCGGGTCCGTGAAAGGCTGAAGGGAGAGGGAGAGACACCATGGCGCAGGTGATGATGAAGGACCTCAACAAGAAGTACGACGAGGTGCACGCCGTCAAGGACGTGAACCTCCACATCCGCGACAAGGAGTTCATCGTCCTCGTCGGCCCCTCGGGGTGCGGCAAATCGACGACGCTCCGGATGGTCGCGGGGCTCGAGGAGATCACGGCGGGCGAGATCACGATCGGCGACCGGGTCGTCAACGATCTTCCGCCGAAGGACCGCGACATCGCCATGGTGTTCCAGAACTACGCGCTCTACCCGCACATGACCGTCTACGACAACATGGCCTTCGGCCTGAAGATGCGGAAGTTCCCGAAGGTCGAGATCCAGAAGCGCGTGCAGGACGCGGCCGAGATCCTCGGCATCCAGGAGCTCCTCAAGCGCAAGCCCCGGCAGCTCTCCGGCGGCCAGCGGCAGCGGGTCGCGGTCGGGCGCGCGATCGTGCGTCACCCGCAGGTGTTCCTCTTCGACGAGCCGCTCTCCAACCTGGACGCCAAGCTCCGCGTCCAGATGCGCGTCGAGCTGAAGCGGCTCCACGAGCGGCTCGAGACCACCGCCATCTACGTGACCCACGATCAGGTCGAGGCGATGACGCTCGGCGATCGGGTCGTCGTCATGAAGGACGGCTGGATCCAGCAGGTCGGCGAGCCGCTCGAGCTGTACGGGAAGCCGGCGAACAAGTTCGTCGCCGGGTTCATCGGCTCGCCCGCGATGAACTTCGTCGACGTGAAGGTCGCCGACGCCAACGGCGCCCTCTGGGCCGAGACCCAGGGGCTGCGCGTGAAGGTGCCGCCCATCCACACGAGCCGCCTCGTGCCCTACAAGGGACAGCAGGTCACGCTCGGGGTCCGGCCCGAAGACCTCCAATTGGCCTCCGGGAGCGACCCGAGCGAGTACGTCTTCGACGCCGTGGTGGACGTCGTCGAGCCGCTCGGCTCCGAGATCCTGCTCGACCTCCGCGCGGGGAACAGCACGATCGTCGCCCGGGTCGAGCCGACCGTGCGCCTGAAGGTCCACGAGAAGACGCGGCTGGCGCTCACGCCCGACCGCGCGCACTTCTTCGACCTCAAGACCGAGCTGGCGATCTGACGTTGTAACGGGGACCGCGGGGCCGGTGCGACTCGGTGGGTGGCCTCACACAGGTGCGACCCGGCTCCGTTCCTCATCACGCTTCGCATTCCAGCGGAGGCCGCGGGGCCGGCGCGACTCGGTGGGTGGCCTGACACAGGTGCGACCCGGCTCCGTTCCTCATGGCCCGGCGCAGGCGCCGGCCGGCTCCGTACGGCGGCGCGAGATCCTCGTCGCCTACGCGCTGCTCACCCCGGCGGTCCTGCTCGTGCTCGGCGTCCTCGCCTACCCGGTCGCCTGGGAGGTCTGGATCAGCCTCACGAGCTTCGCCAGCCGCGCCGAGAGCCGCTCGTTTGTCGGGGTCGCGAACTACCGGACCATGCTGGCCGACGCCTTCTTCTGGCGCGCGCTCGCCACGACCGTCGTCTACTTCGTCGTCACCACCCTCGCCAAGCTCGCGGTCGGCGTGGCGCTGGCCCTCCTGCTCGCGCGGCCCTGTCGGGGGCGCGCGCTCGTGTTCCTGGCGGTGTTCCTCCCGTGGGCATATCCGGGCGGCGTGACGGTCGTGGCCTGGTACTGGATGCTCAACCCGCCGCTCATCACGTCGTACAGCGTGGCCGTGGGACACTGGAAGCACGCGGTGGACGGGGTCGCCGGCGCCGGCGCCTACACGTTCGCCTCCGTCGCGCTCTTCAACATCTGGCGAGGCGCGTCGTTCACCGCGGTGTTCCTCCTGGCCGGGCTCAACGCGATCCCCAGGGAGCTGTTCGACTACGCCCGGCTCGAGACCCGGAGCGCCGCGCAGCGCTTCCGCCACGTGACGCTGCCGCTCCTGCGTCCGTTTCTGGCGCTGGCCGTGTTCCTCTCGTTCACCACCGCCTTCGCCGACCTGGCCAACGTGTGGATGCTCACGGGCGGCCGCGTCATCTTTCCGGTCGTCGGCACCTACGCCTACTGGCTCGGGATCCGGAGCGGGGAGTTCGCCGAGGCGGCCGCCTGGTCGCTGTCGCTGGTGCCGCTCCTGCTGCTCGCGCTGGCCGTCCTCTTCCGCTGGTTCGACCCCCCGCGGGAGGCGCCCGCGTGAGCCGCGGACGGCTCGCGCGCTGGATCCACGGGGCGGCGCTGGCGCTCGTCGCCGCCTACAGCGTCTTCCCGATCTACTTCATCACCGTGCAGTCGCTGAAGACGCCCCAGGAGGATGTCTTCGGCAGCCCGTTCTACGTCGCCGACCCGACCGTCGAGAACTACGCGGAGCTGCTCGCTGGCCCCGGGACGCGCGTCCGCGGCTTCGTCGTGCTGCCCCGGGTGCCCTTCGTCCGCTGGCTCGCCAACTCCGCCGTCGTGCTCGGCGCGAGCCTCGTGGTCACCCTCGTGGCGGGCGTGCTCGCCGCCTACGCGCTGGGTCGACTCCAACCCCCGGGCTGGCTCTGGTGGCGGCGCGCGCTCTTCGCGACCTACGTCGTGCCCCACACGATCCTGTTCATCCCCCTCTACCAGGTGCTCATCGCCCTCGGTCTCGACGACAGTCACGGCGCGCTCATCCTCATCTACTCGACGATGGCGCTGCCCTTCTGCGTCTGGATCCTCTCCGCGTACTACCGTCACCTCCCGCGGGAGATCGAGGAGTCGGCGCTGGTCGAGGGCGCCACACCGGCCACCGCCTTTCTCAGGATCGTGCTGCCGATGAGCCGGAACGTGCTCGTCGCGGCGGCGCTCTTCACCGTCGGCACCGTCGGCAACGACTTCATGTTCGCGTCGATCTTCCTGCTCGATCCGACGCGGCAGACGGTCGCGGCCGGGCTCGGCGTGATGGACGTGAGCCTCGAGGAGCTGGTCGCGGTGGCGGGCGTGAACCTCGCCGCCATCCCCGTCGCGACCGCCTGCGCGCTCTTCGCGCGGGGGTACGTGCGCGGCCTCACCGCGGCGATGGTGGAGGGCGCGTGAGCCCTCAGCCCCGCTTGTACTTGGCGTAGATCCGCCGGTACTCCCCCATCGCCCACTTCACGGCGTCGTCCGGGCTCTGGCCCCGGGCCACCCGCGTGCACATGTCCGGGAGCACGAACGTCGCGACGACCTCCTGGATCGCGGGCGTGAACGGCCCGGGGTAGCCGGCGAACGCGACGATGTTGGGGAAATCCTGGAGGACCTGCAGCTTGGGGTCGGTGCCGATCACGGGCATCGGCTTCCGGTAGGCGTCCCGCAGGAACGGCATGTTGTACCCGCGGCTGCCGACCATGGCGTCCTTCCAGTTGTCGGCGAGATGGATGAGGAACTCCTTCGCGGCCTGCGCGTTCTTCGAGAACTTCCAGATGGCGTAGGCGTTCGGATTCGAGATGGCGACGCGCTTGCCGGGGAGGCCCTGCGGCTCGAGCCCGACGTGCGTGTGCGCGAAGACCGTCGGATTGGTGTCCTCCGTCGTCCGGTAGGCCGAGATCGCGTCGTGGATCCAGCACGCGACGCCCGACGCGAGGTATCGGTTGTCCGACGCGTCGTCCCAGGAGAAGACTTCGGGCGTCATCGCCTCGTCGAACATCGCCTTCAGGAACTTGAGCCCCTCGCGCGTTTCCCTGGAGTCGAGCAAGATCTGTTGACCGGAGGGGTCGGCCTCCTGCGCTCCGTGGCCGAAGAGGATGGAGCGCAGGAACAGGTTCGCGTCGTTACAGTGGGAGAACGCAAGCCCGGTGGGGTGGCCCTTGGCCTTCAGCGTCCGGCCGGCAACCCGCGCCAGCTCCCACGTGTCGGGCGGCTGGAGGTTGTTCTGGTCGAACAGGTCCTTGCGCCAGAGCAGCGGGGCGAGGATGTAGAAGTCCGGCACCGCGTGCCACCGCCCCTCGACCACGGCGACGGGGATCGCCGCCGGGAGCCAGCCGCCCCACCGCGTGCCGATCCGCTCGGCGATATCGCCGACGTCGACGAGATTCCGATAGTAGAGCCCCGTGAGGATCGTGCCCACGAAATAGATCAGATCGTGGCCGCTCCCCGCCGCGAACTCGGCGGCCAGCCGCGACGGAAGCTCCAGGTGCGGGATCCGATCGATCCGCACCCGGACCCCGTTCTTGTCTCCCCACTCCTGGGCAAACTTGTCGAACCAGACGTCATAGGCGGGGACGAAATGGCTCCACTGGAGGATCCGAAGGCTCGTCCCCCGGATCTGGGCCGGCGCCTGGCCGGCCGCCAGCATGGTGGCGATCGAGGCGCCAGCGATCCCGAGGCCAGTCTGCCTCAGGAACGCGCGGCGGTTCGGGTCTGACGGAGCCGGGGTCTCGGTGTCGTCGTTCATGCCTGGATCACCTCGCTCGGGTCCGGACGGTGAACGAGCGGAACGTCTGGGGAGTCTAGGCGGCGCCTGCCGTGTTGTCAACACGCACGACCCGCGTGGTCAGCGACCCGGGATCGGGAGCCTCACGATCCGGTGGAAGGATGACTCGGCGACGTAGAGCCAGCCGTGGTGGTCGAGCGCGATGCCCTGGGGATCGGCCATCTTGCTGGCGAGCGTCGTGACTCCCCCCTCCGGCGACACCTGGAAGACGCTCCCGACATGGAATCCTCCGCTGACGAAGACCGTTCCGTCCGGCGCCGCCACCATGTGGGTGCGGTTGTACTGGCCACGCGGGAGTCGCGTGACGAGCCCGAACGCGCCGTCGCGGCCGAGGCGGAAGAGCTCGCCGCTCGACGTGAGAAGCACGAGATCGTCGGTGGCGAGCGCCACCAGGGAGATCATGTGCGGCAGCGCGATCCCGCTCGCCCGGCCACCCCAGGCGCGGGGGAACAGCGGTGCCAGGTGCCCGAGGCGGCGCGGCAGCGGGACTGCAGGGTCGAAGGTGAGTCGGAAGACCAGCGGGCCCCGATAGTCTTCTTCGCGGAGCTGCTCGAGGCCGGGGGGTGGCCGCTCCTCGGGCTGCGAGAGGAACGGGTCGGCGTAGTCGACGATCACGAGGCGGCCCAGCCGGTCGAACGCGAGCGTCCCGCCGCCGGCGAGGCGGCGGAGCCCGGTCGCATAGAGCGTCAGCCGCTCGTCGGGAGAGAGCCGCCAGATCCGCGTCCCGTTCTCCTCGCCGAGGAAGAGGTCGCCCGATCGCGGGTCGAGCGCGAGGCTCCCGAGCGTCGCCGCCGAGGAGACGGCCAGCGGGATCCGGATCCGCGGCTGACGCGACAGGTCCACGGGGAGATCGGCGTCCAGGGGGACGCGATAGATCTCGGCGGCGGCGTCCCCGCGCGCGCCGGGGCTCAGGACGATGAGGCTCGGCCCGTCCGCGACGAGCTGGAGGGGACGCGGCACCCCTGTCGCGACGAGGTCGCCTTCGGTCTGCGCGCGCGACGGGCCGGCAAGCGTAGCCGAGACGAGAAGCACCGTCCCGGCGAGGCGCGCAGAGCCCCTCACGGCTCCCCTCGGCGCGCTAGTCTTCCTTCGCCTGCTCCCACGTCTTGGCGCCCGGCGCGGCGACGAACAGCATGAGGTATCGGGCGGGCGCCTGGCCGGTGTTCATGATGTTGTACCAGAGACCGGCCGGGCCGGCGTACGACTGTCCCTCGCCGTGGTACTGGATCCCGGAGACGCCGATCGGCCCGCCCTCGGTCTCGATCACGAGCGTGCCTTCGAGCACGTAGATGAACGACGGGGCGAGGTTCTTCTGCTTCCCGCTCTGGCCGCCGGGCGCCAACTCGACAACCTGGCCGGAGAGAGCAGCTGGAACCGATACCGCGACGCTGGCAATCGCCCCGGTAGAGCCCACGAGGCCCCGGCTCTTGACGCCCGTCGGCTGCGCCGGCTTCGCGTCCTGCGCGTACGCGCCCCCCACGAGAATGAGCAGCCCGACCACGACTGCGACCGTGCCCTTGAGTTTCATCGATCTCCTCCGCCAATGCCGCATGCACTCCCCGAACGCGTCACTTGATCACGGCTCCCGTGATGCCCGTGATGAACTTGTCGAGGAAGAGGTTGTAGACGATCGCGACCGGTACCCCGACGAGCAGCGCGCCCGCCATGAGCGAGCCCCAGAAGTACACGTCGCCTCGGATCAGCTCCGTCGCCACGCCGAGCGGCACGGGCTTCTGCTCGGAGATGGAGACGAAGGCGAGCGAGTAGAGGAAGTCCTGCATGGACAGCGTGAACGAGAAGATCACCGACGTGATCACCCCCGGCCAGCTCACCGGCAGCACCACGCGCAGGAGCGCGCCGAACTGGCCGCACCCGTCGATCATCGCCGCCTCCTCGATCTCAAACGGCACCGTCTTGAAGAACCCCATGAGGAGCCAGGTGCAGAACGGGATCGTGAAGGTCGGGTACACGACGACCAGCGACCACCAGGTGTCCTGGAGGCCGAGCTCGCTCACGACCCGCGAGAGCGGGATGAACAGGATGATCGACGGCACGAGATACGTCATGAAGATGGCGATCCCCAGGTTTTCGGCGAACGGCAACCGGAGCCGCGCGAGCGCGTAGCCCGCGGGCACGGCCGTCAGCAGCGTGATCGCCGAGACGAAGAGGGAGATACTCAGCGTATTGACCAGCCAGTCGCCGTAGAACGTCCGCTGGAACAGGAACTCGAAGTTCTTCAGCGTCGGCGGCAGGTGGAACCAGAACGGCACGACGTCCATCCGATAGAGGTCCGGTTCCTGCTTCAAGGCGGTGATCAGCATCCAGAGGATCGGGAACACCGCGATGACCAGGTACGGGGTCAGCCCGACGTAGATGAGGGTGTGGCGACGGATCTCCTTGGCGCGGCGGCTCCAGGGCGCCCGTTGGGCGACGACCGCCATCAGTACTGCCTCCGACGGAGGGTGCGGAGCAGGAGGACCATGGCCGGCAGCAGCAGCGGGAAGAGGAAGAGCGAGATCGCGGCCCCCCGGCCGAGCGCGCCACCGCGGATCCCGGTGTTGTAGGCGAGCGTCGGCAGGATCTCGGTCGCGCCGTCGGGCCCGCCGTTCGTCAGCAGGTAGACGATGCTGAGGTCGGAGAGCGTGAAGACCGTGTCGAACGCCGCCCCAACGAAGAGGATCGGCGCGATCATCGGCACGATGATCTTCCGGAAGCGCTGCATGAAGGTGGCCCCGTCCACCTTCGCCGCGTCGATGATCTCGGGGCTCACCGAGGTCATCCCCGCCAGCAGGACGATCGCGCTGAACGGGAAGCTCCGCCAGACGTTGACGAACATCACGGACGCGAGCGCGAGCATCGGCTGCCCGAGCCACACCGGCCAGTCCGGGGTCCCGTATTCGCCGATGAGCCCGAGGCCGCTCAGCGCCCAGTTGAGGACGCTGAACTGCGAGTCGAACATCCACTTCCAGCCGAGGACGCTGATTGCGATCGGGATGGTAAACGGGATGACCACGAGGCCGCGCACCACGCGCCGGCCCTTGAACGGCTGCACGAGCAGGAACGCGAGCGTGGTCCCGAGGAACCCCTTCATCACCGCCGCGCCGACGGTGAAGACCAGCGTGTTGCGCACCGCGGTCCAGAACACCCCGGTCTCGAGCGCGGAGGTGAAGTTCTCCAGGCCAACGAACCGGGCGACCGGCGCACCGACCGACGCGTCGCTGAGGGCCAGGTAGAGCGAGAAGAGGAAGGGCGCGCCCACCAGGACGCCGACGTAGAGCACCGCCGGGGCGAGCAGCGTGTAGCCGAAGAGGTAGCGGCGAACGCTCGGGGTGCGCCACCAGGGCAACGCCTTCGCGCGGCCGCCGACCGGCACCGAGAGCGAAGCCCCGGGCGACCTGCCGCCGCCCGAGGCGAGGTGCCCCATGTGGTTACGTGGCCTTGTGCTTGGCGTAGATCCGCCGGATCTCCCCCACGCCCCACTTCATGGTCTCGTCGATGCTCGCGCCGCGCGCCACGCGCGTGAACATGTCGGGGACGATGAACGTGGTGAGCACCTCCTGCGCGGCGGGCGTCATCGGCCCGGGGTGGCCGAAGAACGCTGTGATCTTGTCTTGCTCCTGGAGCGTCCCGAGCTTCGCGTCCTGCCCGAGCCCCGGCATCGGCTTGTCGTACCGGCGGCGGAGGAACGGCATGTTGTAGCCGCGGCTCGCCCCCATCGCCTCCTTCTGGCTGTTCGCGACGGCCAAGATGAACTCCTTGGCCGCGGGGACGTTCTTCGAGAACTTCCAGATCGCCCACACGTTCGGCTCACCGACGTTCCAGGTGCCGCCCGGCCCCGCCGCCTCGGGCAGGACGTACGTCTCCTTGAAGACCTTGGGGTTCGTGTCCTCGGTGGTCCGGAACGCCGAGATCGCGTCGTGGATCCAGCTCGCGACCCCGGACGCGAGGTACCGGTTGTCCGAGGCGTCGTCCCAGGAAAAGACCTCCGGCGTCATGCCCTCGTCGTACAGCGCCTTGGCGAAGCGGAGCGCCTCGCGCGTCTCCTTCGAGTCCAGCTCGATGCTCTGCCCGGACGCATCGGTCTCCTTGGCGCCGAAGCAATAGAGCAACGCGCGCCAGTTGTGGTTCGCGTCGTTGCAGTGGGAGAACTGCATGCCCGTCGGATGCCCCTTCGGCCGGAGCAGCCGCGCCGCGACGCGCAGGTCGTCCCACGTCTTCGGCGCGGGGCGCCCGACCGACTCGAAGAGATCTTTGCGCCAGAGCACCGGGATCGAGATGAAGTAGTCCGGGACGGCGTACCAGACGCCCGCGACCTGGGCCGCGCTCTTCGCGCTCGGCATCCACGGGCCGTACCGCGTGCCGAGGTCGTTGGCGAGATCGGAGAGGTCCACGAGGTGCCTGTAGTACTGGCCCGTCAGGATCTGGCCCGCGAAGTAGATGAGGTCGTGTCCCGCGCCCG
The DNA here is from genome assembly GCA_003220315.1 of Candidatus Rokuibacteriota bacterium. Taxonomy (GTDB): domain Bacteria; phylum Methylomirabilota; class Methylomirabilia; order Rokubacteriales; family CSP1-6; genus 20CM-2-70-11. The sequence continues at coordinate 9,419 of QHSA01000164.1, read as the reverse complement.
CGGCGAACTCTGCGGCGTAGCGCGCCGGGAGCTCGAGGTGCGGGATGTGGTCGATGCGCACGGTGGCGCCGTTCTGCTCGCCCCACTTCTTGGCGAAATCGTCGATCCAGGCGTCGTAGGCCGGAACGAAGTGGGACCATAGGATCACGCGGAGCGAGGTCCCCTTGAGCTGCGCCGGCGCTTGCCGCGCATCGAGCATCGCGAGGAGCGCCCCTCCCGTGGCGCCGGCGCCGGTCACCTTCAGGAAGCTCCGGCGGGTCACGGTGGGGCGGTCGGCCTGCACCAGTCGCGAATCACTCATCGTCGGCCTCCATCGTATTCGTGGGAGCGGCGGCGAACTGACGATACTCGACGACAGAAAAGGCTAGTCTTTTTATCCGTTTGGGAGCCAGTTTGTCAAGCGGTATTTCCGCCTTATCCTCGACGCCATGCGGCGGCCGCTCCTGGCCCTCGTCCTCGCGATCGCGGCGATTGGCGTCTTCACGGCGGGCCTCGCCGCGCTGCTCGACACGCCGCGTCCGCCGCGCGGTGCCTCGCGTGGCGAGCGCCTCTACTACGGGCTCTGCGTGACGTGCCACGGCCCGGACGGGCGGGGCTCCTGGCGCGCCTCCCTCTTCCTGATCCGTCCCGGGAACCTCGCCGACGCCGCGCGCCTCGATCAGCGCTCGGACCAGTACCTGGTCGACATCATCAAGAACGGTGGCGCGCCGATCGGGCGTCCCGGCATGCCGGCCTTCGGCGCCGCGTTGTCGGACGAGGAGATCCGCGAGCTCGTCGCCTACGTGCGCGGACTCAGCCGCGCGCGCTGAGTCAGGGGATCCGCTCAATGCGGAGCAGGACGAGCCGCTCGCCGGTCGCCCGGACGGCAAGCCTGACACGGTCGCCGGGCGTCGGGCCCACGGCGTCGAGCAGCGCCGGCTCGGCGGCGATCGCCATCAGCTCCATGGCGCCCATCCCGAGCCCCTGCACGGCGTCGTGGCTGACGAGGACGAGATCCGGCGCGGGGCGCGCCACGATGGTGCCCCGCACCTCGTACGCGGCGGGCCGAAGGACGGTGCCCCAGATGCCGGCGGCGAACGCCGCGAGCAGGGCGATGAAGAGCAGCGCGACGAGAACGCGTCGACTAATTCGACTCGGGGCGCTCGCCGGTGCCGAGGATCCAGTCGGTCCCCCTGAGATCCTTGGCCGTCAGGATCCACTTGCCCCCGCACCCTTCCTTGAAGAAGGCCACGGAGCCCTTGTAGCCGGCGCCGAGCGTGGCGAGGAGCAAGCCGCCGCCGACGACCATCCCCAGGACGCAGGTGATGGCCTTTCCCGGGACGTACACGACATTCAAGACGGTGGCACCCATCGCGTACCACGCCGTCCCCTCGGAGGGCTCCTCGAACGTGACCGGCTCCTGCACGACCTGCGGCTCTCCGGCGGCCGTCGGCGCGGGCTGGGGCTGTGCGGCGGGCTGTGGTGCCGGCTGCGGCGCGGCCTGTGCGGGCTGTTCGGCGGGCTGCACGGGTGGCGGCGCCGCTTGCGCGGCCTGCTCGGCGGGCTGTGGCGCGGCCTGCTCGGCGGGCTGCGCCGGCTGCTCGGGCTGTGGCGCCGGCTGCTCGGGTTGTGGCACCGGCTGCTCGGCGGGCGGCTGCGCCGGTTGCTGCGCGCGGGCAAACGTCGCGAGCGGACCCGAGCCGAGCAGCGACACCACGACCGCGAACGCGATCGACCGAGTCGCGAGCCTCATCGGATGACCTCCTGGTCGCGGGTGAGCCTTAGCATCTGGAGACACCCAGCATATCTCAAACGGCTCGCGGCGCGAAAATTCGCGAAAGGCTATAATTGGCCACTACTTCTGTCTGGAGGCCGCTAGCCATGAAGCTCGTCCGCTTCTCCACCAACGAACAGTCCCCCCGCCTCGGCGCGCTTCGGGGCGATCGCATCGCCGACCTCGAGGCAAGCCTTGCCGCTACCCTCACCCGGCGCGGCGTCGTACGGGCTCGGGAGATCGCCGCGGCCCTGGTGCCGCAGAGCACGCGCGGCTTCCTCGAGGGCGGCGCCGCCGCCGAGGAGGCCGTCCTCTCGATCAGCGAGTGGGTCACCGTACCCGCCGCGAGCGCTCGCCTCCACGCGCCGATCGCCGATCCGGGGAAGTTCATTTGCATCGGCCTCAACTACCGGGATCACGCCGAAGAGACGGGCAACCCGATTCCCAAGGAGCCACCGATCTTCGCCAAGTGGTCGAACTCGATCCGCGACCCGGGCGAGCCCATCCTGAGGCCGCGCGGCTCTCAGCAGCTCGACTGGGAGGTCGAGCTGGGCGTGGTCATCGGCCGCACGGCGCGTTTCGTCGCCAGAGAGCAGGCGCTCGACTACGTGTGGGGGTACACGATCATCAACGACGCGAGCGCGCGGGACTTCCAGTTCATCACGAGCCAGTGGATGGCCGGGAAGATCTTCGAGACTGCGGCGCCCGTCGGCCCCTACATCGCCGACCGGAAGGAGATCACCGACCCACACGCCCTCGAGCTCCGGACCTGGGTGAACGGCAAGCAGATGCAGAGCGGCAACACGAAGACGTTCATCTTCGACGTCCGCTACCTCGTGAGCTATCTCTCGGGGCTGATGACGCTCGCGCCCGGCGATCTCATCGCCACCGGAACGCCGCCCGGCGTCGGGCTCGGCAAGAAGCCGCCCGTGTACCTCCAGCCGGGTGACGTCGTCACAATGGAGATCACCGGGCTCGGGCGGCTCGAGAACCCGGTGAAGGAGGCGTGAGCGGGCGCGATCGATGCTGGAGCTGATCGCGCCGCTCGTCGTCCAGAACACCACGAAGATCGTCGTGCTCTCGCTCGACGGCCTGGGGGGCCTGCCGCGCCCCGAGACCGGCCGCTCCGAGCTCGAGACCGCGCGCCTGCCGAACCTCGCGGCGCTCGCCGCCGAGTCGGCGTGCGGTCTCATCCGCCACGTGGCGCCGGGGATCACGCCCGGCAGCGGGCCCGGGCACCTCGGGCTCTTCGGCTACGACCCGCTCCGCTACCAGGTCGGGCGCGGCGTCCTCGAGGCCCTTGGGATCGAGTTCGACCTCCGCCCGGGCGATGTGGCCGCGCGCGGCAACTTCTGCACCGTTGACTCCACCGGTCGCATCACCGACCGGCGCGCGGGGCGCATCCCCACCGAGGTCTGCGTGCGCCTGACCGAGCGGCTCCGGGGGATCCCGCTACCGGGCGTCGAGCTGTTCGTCGAGCCCGTGAAGGAGCACCGCTTCGTCCTGGTCCTGCGCGGCCGAGGCAAGGCGGGCGGACTCTCGGGCCGGCTCTCCGAGACCGACCCGCAGGCGCTCGGCCGGGCCCCCCTTCCCGTGAAGCCGCTCGAGCCGAAAGCGAAGGCGTCGGCGCAGCGGGTGAATGCGTTCGTCGCCGGCGCGCGCCGCCGGCTCGCCGACGCGGCGCCCGCTAACATGGTCCTGCTGCGAGGCTTCGACCGGCTCCCCAGGCTCCCGCGCTTTCCCGAGGTCTTCGGTCTCCGCCCCGCGGCGATCGCCGCCTATCCGATGTACCGCGGGCTCGCCAAGCTCGTGGGCATGGAGGTGCTCAAGACGGGCGGCACGTTCGGCGAGGAGCTCAGGACGCTCCGCGAGCACTGGGACGCGTACGACTTCTTCTTCCTGCACTACAAGGACACGGACAAGGCGGGCGAGGACGGCGACTTCGGCGCCAAGGTCGCCGCCCTCGAGCGCCTCGACGCCTCCGTCCCCGACATTCGGGCACTCAAGCCGGATGTCCTCGTGGTGACGGGCGACCACGCGACGCCGTCGGTGCTCGCCGCGCACGGCTGGCAGCCGGTGCCCGTGCTCCTCTGGAGCCGCTACTGCGGCGCGGATCCGGTGACCGCCTTCACCGAGCGGGCGTGCGCGGCCGGCAGCCTCGGCGTCCTCCCGTCGCACCACCTGATGCCACTCGTCATGGCCAACGCGCTCCGGCTGACCAAATTCGGCGCGTAGCGAGGATCCGCCGAGAGCGCGACAGCCTCGGCGTCAAGGACGTCCCGGCGCGGGCGCTCTACGGCGCCTTCACCCAGCGCGCGCGCGAGACGTTCCAGCTCTCCCGGCGCGCGCCCCACCCGGCGCTGATCCGCGCCTACGCGCACGTCAAGGCGGCGGCGGCGCGGGCGAACGCGAGGCTCGGCCTTCTCCCCCGCGGGTGGGCGCGCGCCATCGTCTGGGCGGCCGCTCGCGTCGCCGACGGAACGGTCCCGGACGTCGCCGTGCTCGACCCGTTCCAGGCTGGCGCCGGCACACCCACCCACATGAATGTGAACGAGGTCATCGCGAACCTGGCCAACGAGCGGCTCGGCGGCCGGCGCGGGCGCTGGGCACCGATCCACCCCAACAATCACGTGAACCTCGCCCAGTCGTCGAACGACGTGACGCCTACCGCCATCCGTCTGATGGCGCTCGAGCTGCTCCCGGCACTCCACGACGAGCTCGGCGCCCTCCAGCGCGCGCTCGCCCGGCTCGCCCGCCGCGAGCGGGCGGTCGTGAAGGTCGGGCGCACCCACCTCCAAGACGGGGTCCCGATCACGTACGGGCAGGTGTTCGCGGGCTGGGCCGAGGCGATCCGCGCAGCCGGAGCCGCGCTGCGGGCCACCGAGGCGGAGCTCGACGCCGTGGGCCTGGGCGGCACGGCGGTGGGCACCGGGCTGACGGCGCACCCGCGCTTCCGCGTCCTGGTCGTCCGCGAGCTCTCCCGGATCACGGGCCGGCGCCTGCGCCCGGCGCCGAGCGCGGTCACGGCGACGTGGAGCTTGCGGCCGATCCTGGCGTGCTCGGGCGCGCTGCGCGCCCTCGCCGTAGACCTCGGCAAGATCTGCTTCGACCTGCGGCTTCTCGCCTCCGGACCCGCGGCGGGCCTCGGCGAGCTGCGTCTCCCTGAGGTCGAGCCGGGGTCGTCGATCATGCCCGGCAAGGTCAACCCCTCCGTGGCCGAGGCGGTCCAGATGGCGTGCTTCCAGGTAGCGGCCAACGACCACGCGATCGCGCTGGCGGCCGCGGCGGGCGAGCTCGAGCTCAACGTGATGACACCGCTCTGCGCCACGAACCTCGCCGAGAGCCTCGAGCTTCTGACCCGGGCGACGCGGTTATTGCGGACGCGGTGCATCGCCGGGCTCCGGGTGGACCGCACCCGGGTGGGCGAGCTCCTCGCGCGGAGCCGTGTCGAGGCCACGGCGCTCTCGCCCTATCTCGGCTACGACGTCACCGCGGAGGTCGTCAAGCAGGCACAGGCGCGGGGCGTCGCGGTCCGCGACGTCGTGCTCGAGCACGGGTTGATGACGCCCCGGGAGCTCACCCGGATCCTGGCTCCGCCGGCGCTCACCGGGCCGCGCGCGATCGACCGGGCCCTCCGCCGGCGGGTCCAGGCGAGCCGCGCCCTCAGGAATTTCCGGACGAGGTTCCTCGGATAAATCCGCTTGTCCCGCGGCGCGGGCGGAGCATACTTCTGAGAGCATGCGTGAACGGACATCCTCGCGCGCCTCGGCACGGAGCCGGACGGACCGGGTCCGCAGCCACTTCGCGTCCGCCGACCGGGTGCTCATCATGATGCAGGACGACCCGGACCCCGACGCGATCGCCTCGGCGCTCGCGCTCCGGACGCTCCTCGGGCGGACCAAGGCGGCGGCGCCCATCGCCACGTTCGGCACGATCACGCGTCCCGAGAACCGGGCGATGACCCGCATCCTCGACATCGACGTCGAAGAGATCAAGGGGCACGCGATCGACGAGTACGACATGGTCGCGATGGTGGACGCCCAGCCGAGCTTCTTCGAGGAGGCGTTCGGCGAGGTCGACCTCGTCATCGACCACCACCCCGAGGAGACGCCCGCGCGGGCGCACCTCCGGGACATCCGCCCCTCGTGGGGCGCGACCTCGACGATCATGACCGAGTACTTGCGCGCCGCGGACGTGAAGATCACGCAGCGCCTCGCGACGGCGCTCCTCTACGGCATCAAGACCGACACGCTCCACCTCGAGCGGGGCGCCACCAAGGCGGATCTCGAGGCGTTCGCGTACCTGCACCCGCTGGCAAACCACTCGGCGCTCCGGCGTATCGAGCGCCCCGAGCTGCCCAACGAGGCGCTCGACGTCCTGGCGCTCGGGATCGCGCGCCGGCAGCTCACGCACGGGGTCGTCTTCTCGCACCTCGGGCCCGTCGCCTACCCCGAGCTGGTCGCCCAGTTCGCGGAGTTCTTCCTTCAGATCGAGGGCGCGGAGTGGTCGGTCGTGTCCGGCACCGTGAACGGCGAGCTCCACATCAGCGTGCGCAACGTGGGGTACGTTCGCGCCGCGGGCGATGTGGTGCGCCGTGCGTTCGGCGAGGTCGGCCGCGCGGGCGGCCACCGCGCGATGGCGAAGGCCGTGATCCGCCTGCGCGACTGGGAGGCTCGCGTCGGCGAGCCGGCGGGCGAGGGGCTGCGGAAGGCGATCGTGGCGCGCTTCCTCCAGGCGCTCCGAGGCTGAGATGGAAGAGACGGCACAGGCACAGCTCACGGAGGCAATCCGGGAGTTGCTCGAAGGCGGCCGCGAAGAGCGCCTCGCGGATGTCCTGGCCGGGGCGCATCCGGCCGACGTCTCGCGCGTGATCCGCGAGCTCCCGCTCGAGGATCAGGTCCGCGTGTTCCGGCTCCTCACGCCCCAGCAGGCCGGCGCGGTCCTCGCCGAGCTCGACGATCCGATCCTGCGCGAGCTGATCGGCTCACTCGACGAGGCGGAGGTCTCGCGCGCCCTCGACCGCATGCCCAGCGACGAGGTCGTGAACGTCGTCGAGGAGCTGCCGAAGGAGCAGGCCGAGGAACTCCTCGACCTCATGGAGGAGGAGAAGGCCGAGGAGGTCCAGGAGCTCCTCGAGTATCCGGAGCGCACCGCGGGCCGCCTCATGTCACCCGACTTCGTCGCCGTGCCCGAGACGGTGACGGTGGCCCGGGCGATCGAGCACATCCGCAAGGCGAAGACGGGCGACGGCGCTTTCTATGTCTACGTCGTGGACGACCACGACCACCTGGTCGGCTTCGTCCCGCTCCACCGCCTCATCACGGCGGACCCGGCGGCGCCGATCCGGACGATCCGCACCGAGGACGTGGAGAGCGTGACCGTGGACACCGACCAGGAGGAAGTCGCGCGCCTCGTCCAGCGCTACAACGTGATCCAGATCCCCGTCGTGGACGCGAACCGCCGGCTCCTGGGCACGATCGGCGTGGACGACGTCATCGACGTCCTCCGCGAGGAGGCGACCGAGGACATCCAGCGCCTCGGCGGCGTCGGCGGCGACGAGAACGTCCTGGATCCGCCGCGGTCCGTCCTGCCCAAGCGCCTCATTTGGCGCTTGGTCAATCTCGCCACGGCCATCATCGCGGCCTCCGTCATCGGGCTGTTCGAAAAGACGATCGCCCATCTCGCGGTGCTCGCCGTGTTCATGCCCATCGTGGCCTCCGAGGGTGGGATCGCCACGACTCAGACCGCGACGGTCGTCGTCCGAGGCATCGCGCTCGGAGACCTCACCCGCAGCGTCCTGTGGCGCGTGCTGTGGAAGGAGATGTGGCTCGCGCTCGCAACCGGGGCGGTCAGCGGCTTCGCGCTTGCGACCGTCGCGTACGCGTGGAAGGGTAACCTCCTGCTCTCGCTCATCTTGGGCGTCGCGCTCATCTTCAACATGCTGGTCGCCGCCGTCGTGGGCACGCTCATCCCGATCGCGCTCAAGGCTTTTAGAATAGACCCCGCGATCGCGTCCAGCGTGATCATCACGACCTTCACCGATGTGTGTGGATTCTTTTCGTTCCTCGGCCTGGCCACCCTGTTGATACGGTTCCTGCTCTAACGCAAAAGACTCTTGGCAACGGCTTCGGCCAGCGGGTAGAATACCGCTAGCAAATCGATCTGCCGTTCGCCGGCCTCGAATCCAAAACCCAAAATGCTGGAGGGCTCTGAGTGGACGCGGCGTTGGAGAAGAGGCAGGTCGAGCGCGCCTACGAGCTGTACGCCCCGGTCTACGACTTCATCTTCGACTGGATCTTCGCCCCGGGCCGCGTCGCGGCCGTCAAGCACCTCGACATCCAGCGCGGCGACTCCGTGCTCGAGGTGGGGATCGGCACCGGCCTGAACCTGCCCCTCTACCCGCCCGCCTGCCGGCTGACCGGCATCGACCTCTCCGCGGAGATGCTCGACAAGGCCGTCGAGCGGGTGCAGACGCTGGCGATGCCGAACGTGACGCTCAAGGTCATGGACGCAACGTCCATGGACTTCGCAGACGACGAGTTCGATAAGGCCGTGGCGACGTACACGATTTCCGCGGTCCCCGATCCGGTCGCCGTCCTTCGCGAGATGCGCCGCGTGGTCAAGCCAGGCGGCGTCCTCGTCACCCTCAACCACTTCCGCAGCGAGCGCCGGGTCATGGGGTGGCTCGAGGACCTGGTGGCACCCCTCTGCACGCGACTCGGCTGGAAGTCGAACCTCGCGCTCGGGCCGCTCCTCGCCGCGGTCGGGCTCGAGCCCGAGGTCGTCGCGCGGGCGAACATGTTCAACGGGTGGCGCCTCGTGAAGTGCGTCAACCGGAAGTAGTCCGGCTCGCCGGCCTCCTCCTCGCACTCGTCCTCTTCGTTCCTATCGCGCACGCCGGTCGCCGCACGCTGTGGGCCGGCGCGTTCCTCGTCGAGTTTCTGAGCCAGGGCCGGCTGGCGCCTCTGTCGGCGCTGACGCTCGAGCCGACGCGCGAGCCGCTCGCGGTCGCCGGCGCCGCCGTGGACCGGTACGTTCCGGCCGGGCTCCCAGGCAGCGCGCCCCTGGTGCTCGTCCATGGCTTCGCCCCCGAGGGCAAGGACGACGCCCGGGTGCGTGAGGCGGCGACGCTCCTGGCGCGCTGCGGCTTTGACGTCGCCGTCCCGACGATCCCCGGTCTCACGCGCGGACGCCTGGGGTCGAACGACGTCGCACCCGTCGTGGCGACGCTCGCCGCGCTCGCCAGCCCTTCGGTCGTCCTCGGCGTGAGCGTCGGGGCCGGGCCCGCGCTCCTCGCGGCGGCCGATCCCCGCGTGCGCGAGCGCGTGCGCGCGGTCGTGAGTCTCGGCGGTTACGCCTCGGCGCGCGAGGTGCTCCGTTTCTGGCTCACGGGCGCCTACGAGTACGGCGGCGTGCGGGGCCGCGTCGTCCACGACCCGGAGCTGGTGCGGTCGTTCGTCGCCGCCAACGCCGACCTGCTCGAGCCCGCCGCGCGCGCCGAGCTCATGGCCGCCGACGCCGACCGCGCCGCGCGGTTCCTCGCCCGGCTTCCCCCCGCGCTCGAGCGCTACCTCGACGAGCTGTCGCCGCTGCGCGTGGTGGGCGAGATCCGTGCACGTCTGATCTTGATTCACGGCCAGAGCGACCGGGCGGTCCCCTACACGGA
>QHSA01000163.1 GCA_003220315.1 Candidatus Rokuibacteriota bacterium | reverse complement strand
GGGGTCACCGACCAGGGGCAGGGCACGCGGACCGCGCTCGCGCAGATCGTCGTCGACGAGCTCGGCGTCCCGCTCGAGGCGGTCGCCGTCCTCTCGGGCGACACGGGCGTGGTTCCGTACGGTGGCGGGACCTGGGCGAGCCGCGGCATGCCGATCGGCGGGAGTGCCACGCTCCTGGCGGTACGGGCGCTGCGGGACCGCGTCCGGCGCGTCGCCGCGGCGCTGCTCGAAGCCCACGAGGGCGACATCGAGCTGGCCGAGGGTCGGGTGCACGTGCGCGGCAGCCCGGACCGCACGCTCACCCTGGGCCAGGTCGCGAAAACGGTGTGGTTTCGCTCGAACGAGCTCCGGGGCGTCGAGCCGAGCCTGGAGGCCACGGTCCACTACACGAATCCCGGCGCGTGGACGTTCACCAACGGCGCCCATCTCGCCGTCGTGGAGGTCGATCCGGAGACGGGCCGCGTGCGCGTCGTGAAGTACGTGGCGGTGGACGACTGCGGCACGCTCGTCAACCCGGCGCTCGTCGACGGCCAGGTGCGGGGCGGCGTCGCGCAGGGCATCGGCGGCGCGCTCTGGGAGCACTGCGTCTACGACGACACGGGCCAGCTCCTCACGACGACGCTCATGGACTACGCGGTGCCCACCGCGGCGGACCTCCCGCCCATCGACGTGCACCACCTCGAGACGCCGGCGCCGTCCATCGCGGGCGGCTACAAGGGCGCGGGCGAAGGCGGGACGGCCGGCGCGCCCGCCGCGATCCTCAACGCGGTCAACGACGCGCTGGCCCCGTTCGGCGCGATGGTCACCGACCAACCCGTCACGCCCGAGCGCGTGCTCCGGGCCCTCGGGCGCCTGCGGCGCGCGTGAGCGGGGGCGCGTGCCGCTCGGCAAGGTGCCGTACCGGAGCGTCGACGCGCTGCTCAGCCGGGCGCTGGCGGCGGAGGATCCGGCGACGGCCGCGCTGATGGGCGAGCTCGCGTGTGTCAGGCGCCGCGGCTGGTTCACGCGCGGCGAGTTCCTCCGGATGTGCCGGTGGAAGAGCCCGCGCGCCTTCCGCCACTACGCGTCGAATCCCGCGGCGCGGGTGCGTCGGGTCTCGCGCGCCGTCCTCGCCGCGCGGAGCGAGCGGCGCCGGCTCGCGCTGCTGACGCGTCTCCGGGGGGTGAGCGTGCCGACGGCGTCGGCGATCCTGACGCTGATCGACCCCCGCCGCTACGGCGTCCTCGACATCCGAGCCTGGCAGCTCCTGTTCGGGCTCGGCGCGGTGGAGCGCAAGCCGGCGGGGCGCGGCTTCGCGCCGCGCGACTGGCTCGACTATCTCGCGGAGCTGCGGCGCCACGCCCGGCGGCTCGGGGTGCCGACGCGCGCCGTCGAGTACACACTGTTCCAGTGTCACCGGCGATTCCAGAAGGGACGGCTCTACCGATGATCCGAAGCGTCGTCGAGGTGCGTGACCGCGTGCGGATCCACTACCGACGGATGGGCGCGGGGCGTGGCATGGTCCTCCTCCACGGCTACCCGCAGACGGGACACATGTGGCGCAAGGTCATGCCGGCGCTCGCCGAGCGGTTCAGCGTTCTGGCCCCCGACCTGCGCGGCTACGGCGACTCCGACCGTCCCGCCACGGGCTACGACAAGCGGACGATGGCGGCCGACGTTGCCGACGTCGTCCGGACCCTCGGTCTGGGCCCCGTCGTCCTCGTCGGCCACGACCGCGGCGCTCGCGTCGCCCACCGCTTCGCGCTCGATCACCCCGCCCTCCTGTCGCACCTCGTGCTGCTCGATATCGCGCCGACCTACGACGTGTTCATGACCCTCGACCATGCGGGCGCCCGCGCCCGCTGGCACTGGTTCTTCCACCAGGTGCCCGACCTTCCCGAGGCCCTCACCGCCGGACGCGAGGAGATCTATCTCCGCCACATGTACAAGGCGTGGGCGTACAATCCGGCCGCGATCGAGGAGGAGGCGGTGCAGGAGTACCTGCGGTGCTTCCGCCAGCCCGGGGCGATGCGCGCCGGGTTCGAGGACTACCGCGCGGCGGCGACGATCGACCTCGAGCACGACCGCGCCGACCGCGACACGAAGATCACGGCGCCGACGCTCGTGCTCTGGGGCGAGGGGCGGAGCCCGCAGGCCGCCGATATGCTGGGCGTCTGGAGGGCGCGGTGCGCGTCCACGGTCGCCGGCCACGCCGTGCGGGGCTCGGGCCACTTCATCCCCGAGGAGCAGCCGCAGGCGGTGGTCGACGCGGTCCTCGAGTTCGCGGGAGAGGAGGCGTAGCGAGCGATGCGGATGACGAGCGCGATCGCCCGGTTGATCGAGCGTGAGCGCGTCTGCCGCGTGGCGACGGCCGGCCGGCGGGGGATGCCACACCTCGTGCCCGTCTGCCAGGTCGTGGCGGGCGGCAAGATCTACTTCGCCTCCGGCAACGACGGCCGGAAGGTGTTGAACCTCGCCGAAAACCCGCGCGTCGCCGTGACGGTGGACCTCTACTCCGAGGACTGGACCCACCTCAGGGGGGTCATGGTCCAGGGGCGGGCGCGGCTCATCGGGCGCGGGACGGCGTTCCGCCGGATCCGCGCGCTCCTGTACCGGAAGTACCCCCAGTACGCGCGCGAGGCCGCGCTCGACCCGTCGGACTCCATGGTCGTCGAGGTGGTCCCGACGCGGGTCTTCGCGTGGGGGCTCGAGCCCTCACGGCGCCATTGACAAGGGACACGAATCCGTATTGAAGTGGCGCCCATGAACGCTCCCGAGACATGGCTCGCGTTGCTCCGCGTCGTGGTCGGCGCGTGGTTCCTGAAGGCGGTGTGGACGAAGCTCGTGCTGGAATTCCTGTGGGGCGTCGTTCCGTACCCGGTGGTGTCGGAGCGGTTCCTGGCCTTCCACCCCAAGCGTGTGGCGGAGTTCGCCGCCGGCAACCCCGTCGGCTGGTACAAGGACTTCCTCGAGACGACCGTCATGCCGCAGAGCCGCCTGTTCGCGACGCTGCAGGCTTACGGCGAGGCCGCGGTCGGCCTCGGGCTCGTGCTGGGGCTCTTGACCGGCCTCACCGCGTTGGTCGGGCTCTTCATGTGCGTGAACTTCGCCCTCGCGGCCCAGTGGATGAGCTTCGGCCAGCAGGGCTTCCACCTCCTGCTCGTGACCTCGATGGTGATCTTTCTCTTCGCCCGCGCGGGGCGTGCGTGGGGGATCGACGGCTGGATCCTCGCCCCGCGCGGCGGACACCGGAGACGCTGGCTTCGGCTCTTGATGTAATCGGCGCGCCGCCGCGTCAGGGAACGTTCGCGACCGCGATACCCCACGGGAGCGTTCCGCACGGAACGCGCGCCACCACGGTGTCCGAGCGCGTATCGATCACCGCGACCTCGTTCGTCCGCCCGACCGTCGCCCAGAGAAACCGGCCATCCGGGGTGAGCGCGGTCCACCAGGTCCGGGGCCCCACCGGGATCGCCTTGAGCACCTTCAGCGACGCGGTGTCCAGGACGCGGATATCCCCGGACTGGCCGTGCGACACGTACGCGCGGGCGCCGTCTGGCGCGAAGGTGACGTCGACCGGGCGGCTCCCGCCGGTCGGGGCCGACTTGGTGAGAGCGAGCTGCGCCACGTCGATCACGGACACCACGTGCGCCTGCTCGCTCGCGACGAAGAGGAGACGGGAGTCCGCCGTGAAGCGCATCCCGCGCGGATTCCGCGGCACGGCGATCTCCTTGACGACCGTGTCGGTCGCCGTGTCGATCAGGTGGACGTCGTCCGAGGTCTCGTTGGAGACGGCGACCCAGCGTCCGTCCGGCGACGCCACCGCCGTCTCCGGCTCCTTCCCGACGGCGATCTTCTTCGTGATCTTCAGCGACTCGGCGTCCAGGACGGTGACCGAGAGCTCGTTCTCGTTGACCACGTAGACGGCGGTCCCGGCCCGGTTGAAGGTCAACCCCTCGGGATCGAGGCCCGCCGGCACCGTCCGCAGCACCGCCAGCGACTTCGTGTCGATGACGCTCAGGCTGTCCGAGTTGCTGTTGGTGACGTAGACGCGCCGTCCGTCGGGACTCACCGCCACGCCGCGCGGGCGCTTGCCGACCGGGATCGTCGTGACGACCTTCCGGGTGGTGGCGTCGATCACGGTCACGTCGTCCGATTTCTCGTTCGTGACGAACACGCGCGTCTCGGCGTCCGCCCGGGCGTGGCCCAGGACGAGCGCCGCGGCGAGGAGGAGGCCGGCCCGCTGCGAAGCCCGCATACACGTCCTTTCCGGTGTCGGTGGCAGTCGAGCGTCTCGCAGCCCGGCGCGTCAGTCAAGGGCTGGCGTAGAAAGCGCCTGGCCGGATTCACCCGGCGCTTTGGGTGCGGTTGCGGCCGGCGTGCTTCGCGCGGTAGAGGGCGGCGTCGGCGGCCTTGACCACCTCGCCGGGCTCGGGGCGGCCGGGCCCCGGCTCCGCGACGCCGATCGAGACGGTGACGGCCACACGCCGGCGGCGGCCGGTGGGCGGGGGCGTCGTGGGCTTGGTGCGTGGCCGGCCGCGCCCGCGGATCGTGAACGGCGCGCGCTCGACGGTGTGTCTGAGGCTCTCGAGGTGTGGCAGCGCCGCCTCGGCGGACGCGCCCGGGAAGAGCACCGCGAACTCCTCGCCGCCGTAGCGGAACGGGCGGCCGCCGCCCTCGATCTGCGAGAGCTTGGTCGCGAGCATCCTCAGGAGCTGGTCGCCGGCGTCGTGGCCGTGCTCGTCGTTGAACCGCTTGAAGTGATCGATGTCCACCATGGCGATCGCGTACCGGCCGCCGAGCCTCACGAGCGCCTCGTCGAGAGCGCGGCGTCCCGGGAGCCCGGTCAGCGGGTCGTCGTAGGCCATGTGGTGCGAGGTCTCGATGAGCGAGACGACCAGCATGAGCCCGGCGGTCGCCAGGTATCCGGTCGAGGCGGGTGGCGCGCCCGCGTGGAGGGCGAGGAACGTCGCCACCACCGCCCAGGCGAGGCTCGACTGGACGATCGTCTGGCGGAAGAGGAGGCCGGCGACGATGAGCCCCAGGGCCGCGACGAAGGCCAGAATCGCGGGCTGCGACACGGGCGTCCACGACCCGCCCCCCGCGACGAGGCGGCCCTCGAGCGCCGCGGCGACGTGAGTCATTTCGGGCCTGGCCACGAGCGCGACGGCGAGGGGCTGAACCCCGAGGGCGCCGAGGAGCCACCGGCCGAGCGGGACCCGCATCGAGCGCTCGGTCATCCACGCGACCGCCGCGAGGTCCAGCGGCAAGAGGAGGGCCACGCACGTGTAGACCACGCGGCCGGTGCTGCCGAGGGGAGCGCGCGCCTGGGCGACGTGGACGAGCACGCGATCGGCGACGAAGAGGACGAGGAGCGCCAGGACGAGCTGGCTTCGGTTGAAGCGCCACGCCAGCAGCATCCCGGCGCCGAAGACCAGCCAGGGCGCGACGGGCGCCAGTGCCGCGAACGAGTCCCGGAGCGCCGCCGACCCGAACGCCACCACGGCGCCCAGGAGCAGGAGGCCGCCCGGCAGGACGTGCGCGAGGAGCCGGTTCAGCTTACTGCGGCGGGTATCTGAACGGCGCCCGGCCGATGGTCTGGATCGGCGCCGGCATGTACGTCGCTGACGACGCCTTCGACGCCGAGCGCGCGGGCGTCGTCACGCCGGCCGCCGCCTTTTGCGCCACCGCCTTCTTCGCCACGGCCTTTCTCGAGGCTGCCTTCCTGGTCGTCTTTTTCATGCGGCGCACTTTACAACAGGCCGCGAACGGGGGTCAATAAAGCGCATGCGGACCCTGGTCGCGCTCGCCCTCGTCCTGCTCGCCGCGGCGCCGCTCGCGGGAGAGGCGCCGGATCCCGCCGTCCAGGAGGCGCTCGCCGCGACGCTCCGGGTGCTCCGCGACCCGGCCCTCCGCTCGCCGGCGGTCGCCGGCAGCCCGCGGGCGGCGGCGATCGATACCGAGGTCCGGGCGATGACGGGGTCGCCCCAGCTCACCCAGGAGTTCTACGACCTCGCCGCCACGATCTTCGAGGAGCTCGCGAAGAGCTCCGGTGGCGACCCGAACACGATGCGCGAGACGCTGGAGCGTGCCGCCGAGGACCCGGCCGCCTTCGCCGCGCTGGTCAGCCCCGCCACCCTCGACCGGCTCCGTGCGCTCGCCGTCAAGATCTCCGACCGGCCCCGCTAGGCCAGGTCGCGTGGTTCCGCCGGTATGACCGACCGCGATCGCATCGCCGAGTTCAAGGAGGTGGCCGAGCTGATGCCGGACGACCCGGTGGTCCGCTTCGGCCTCGCGGGCGCCTATCTCGATGCCGGGCTGGCCGAGGAGGCCGTCGCCGAGTATCGCGAGGCGGTCCGGCTCAAGCCGGACTACACCGCCGCCTACCGTGGGCTCGGCCGCGCGCTCGAGAGGGCGGGCCGGCTCGACGAGGCGCGGGCCGCGTACGGGCGGGGGCTCGAGGTGGCCCGGCAGACCGGCGATCTCCAGACCGGGAAGGAGATCGAAGTGTTCCTGAGGCGGCTCGGCCCCCGGCCCTAGTTCTGGGGTACACTCCGCCCGCAAGGAGGGACCCGAGTGACCGCCGACACGCTCGAGCGGCTGCGCGCGCGCGCGTTTCGCCGCCTGCCGTCGCTCCGCGTGACGAACGAGCGCGCGGCGGTCGGCTTCGTGGAGGCGGTCGGGTTCTGCTCGACGTTCTATCGGTTCCCGGAGGGCGTGGCGTGCCTCTGGGAGGCGGTCGTGGGGCGGTCGAGCCCCCGCTGGCCGCGGCGCTCGCACCACGACGCGGGCATCGGGCTCACGTGGGAGTTGAAGGACACGCTCCCGTCGAAGAAGCGCGTGTACTACGGAAAGCTCCTCAAGGGCCGGCCGCTCCTCGTGGCCCTCGAGCTGTTCCCCGCCTTCTACGCGCAGGCTCGCGGACGGCAGCGAGCGCGCGACTACCGCGACGAGTACGCGGCGGGGCGGATGTCGCACACGGCGCGCCGCCTGATGGACGCGCTGGCCCGTGAGCACCCGCAGTACACGCGCGGACTGCGGGCGAACACGTTCATGCTCGAGCCCTCGAAGACGCGCGAGTTCGAGCGGGCGATGGCCGAGCTCCAGCAGGGGCTCTGGGTGGTCAAGACCGAGGAGCGGTACGAGCCGACGTTCTCCTACCGCTGGGACCTCGTGGAGGCGTGGCTGCCCGAGGCCGTCGCGGAGGGCCGGCGGCTCTCTCGCGCGCGGGCGCTGGAGCGGCTGCTCGAGCGCTACATGCGCGGCGCGATCTTCAGCAACGAGCGACTGCTGGCGCGCCTGTTCGGGCTCCGGCCGGAGGAGGTGGCGCGCGCGGTGGGCCGGCTGGTCGCGACCCGCGCGCTGCGGGCCGACTGCGTCGTGGACGGCTGGCCCGGTCGCTGGCTGGTCCACGCCGGTAGTAGTACGAGCCGCAGCCGGGAGGCGAGGCGAGTCTGTGAATGAGGGGCGTACGAGCCGCAGCCGGGGAGGCGAGGCGAGTCTGTGAATGAGGAGGGTGACGATGCCGACGACGGTGAGGCTCCGCGACGCCGCCGAGTACTCCGAGGCGGCGCAGAAGATGTTCGAGCTCTCGCGGGCGTGGTTCAACTACGACTTCTCCGAGCCGCCGGCGATGAGCCGTGTGATGGCGTGGGATCCGGCGTTCGGCGGCCCGCACGGACGCGCGATGAAGCGGGCGATGGCGCCCGGCGAGTTCTCCCGCGCCGAGAAGGAGATGGTCGCCGCGGTCGTGAGCGGCGTGAACGCCTGCGCCTACTGAGTGCACGGCCACACTGCGGCCGGGAAGCTGCAGGGGATGACGGACGACGCGCTCTGGTACGAGGCGGCGCACCTCGTCGGGATCACCAACGCCCTCAACGTCGTCGCCGACGCGCCGCTCGCCGCGCTCGAGCCCGCGGAGGCGGCTCCGGAGGCCGAGCAGGTCTTCGCCGAGATCCGCGCCTTCTACGGCCGCGCGGTCCCGGTCGCGTTCCTGCGGCTCGGCGGCGACCCGGGCTACCTCACCGACGTGTGGGCGGCGACGCGCCGGGCGTTCGTCGACAACCGGCTCACTCGCCGGCTCAAGGAGGCCCTGGCGTTCGCGGTCTCGGTCACGTCGCGATCGCCGTTCGGCACGACGTTCCACCTCGGGGAGATGCGGCGGCTCGGCGTCGGCGAGCGTGGCGTCATGGAGGTGCTCGGCGTGACCCAAATGTTCTCCAGCTACACGAAGATCGCCGACACGCTCCAGCTCGAGTCCGACATGCACGATCTGGCGCCGGTGGACTGGTCTCCCGCACCGGGCGGGCCGCCCACGCCCCACGCCCCGAAGGCGTAGGCGACACGGTGACGCTCATCGACACGCGGGCGAAGCCGATCCGTGCGGCGGAGTACGTGACCGTCGGCGTCGGACCCGAGGGGCTCGCCTTGTCACCCGACGGGAGATGGCTGGCCGTCGCCCTCCAGAACGGGACGAACCGGCCGAAGGATCACCCGATGCGCTCGGAGGGCGGACGGCTCCTGCTCTTCTCGCTCCGGGGCACGCGCGCGACCCAGGTCGCCCGGGCGGCCACGGGCCGGAACACGCAGGGCGTCGCCTTCACCACCGACGGCAAGTACGTCGTCGTCCAGAACTACGTCGAGCAAGAGCGCGCGATGTACCGCATGACGCCGACGGCGCTGGAGGACACGGGCGTGCGGATCAAGGTCAAGGACACCCGGCGTCGCTCCGCGTCGCGCCGCAGTAGCGCGGAGCGGATGCGCGATCAAGGGTCGCTACAGTCTCGGCAGCTTCCGCAGCGCGCGCAGACGATCTTGCAGTGGATCTCTTCCATCCGCTCACCGCAGCGCTCGCAGAAGTGGACCCGCGCCTCGATGTTAGGGCGCGGGGGAGCAGACGGCGGGCTCGGTCGCGTCTCCATGCAACTGGTACACTACATCGCGTGAGCGAGGAGTGGCAAGATCTCGAGTTTCTCCGCCACGTCTTCGACGAGACGCGGGTGGTGCGGAAGCCGCTGACCGGCATCATCACTGGCTACCACGTGCTGCCCTACATCCTGGTCGGGCCCGAGCACGAGCAGCCGAGCCGGTCGGTCGAGGTCCGCGGGCGCATCAAAGTCTCGCCGCGCCTCGTGATCGGCGCCGGGAGCGCCGGGCCGACCTACGGCGAGATCTTCCACGACAGCGAGCTGATGGACCGGCGACTCATCGCCCGCGTCTTCAGCTTCCGTTACGCCCCGAAGATCGCGCTCGAGAGCGAAGAGCTGAGGATCCGGCGCCACGACCGCGACCCGCACGGCCAGCTCGAGCGTGTGCTGGAGGAGCTCGCGCAGCGGGAGGTCATCAACACGGGGGTGATCGTGTCCCCCGACGTGCGCTTCTACCCCGTCTCGGTCGACCGATTCATCCGCGAGATCCTCGACGCCGAATTCCGCGAGTAGCTCCCTCGGAGGGGGGCTTTGCCCCCCTTCCGACGGTCGTCGCGCGCCTCGCGGCGCGCTCCTCCCTGCCTCCCCCCAGGACCGATTGCGCGGGCAAAGCCCGCGCTCGAGCCACGGTGAGTTCGACGAGGGACTAGACGACCCGGCGGGTGCGGAGGTCGGTGATCGCCGTCGCGTCGTAGCCGAGCTCGCCGAGGACCTCGTCGGTGTGCTGCCCGAGCGTCGGCGCCGGGCGGCGCACGGCGCCGGGCGTCTTCGAGAGCTTGACGGGGACGCCCAGCACGCGGGTCCGGCCCGCCGTCGGGTGGTTCACCTCGACCGCCATCTCGCGTGCCTTCACTTGAGGATCGGCGAACACCTGATCGTAGGTCAGGATCGGTCCCGCGGGCACGCCAGCCGCTTCGAGCTTCTCGAGCCAGACCGCGGTCGGCGCGGTCAGGAACCGCGGTCCGAGGAGCGCCTCGAGCTCCTCACGGTGCGCGACACGCAGCGCGGGCGTCGCGAACCGCGGATCGTCGGCGAGCCGCTCGACGCCCAGCACCGCGCAGATGGCCCGCCAGAACTGCTGTGAGCCGCCGCCGAGGTTGAGCCAGCCGTCGGCCGTGCGGAAGGCCTGATACGGGGCGTTGGTACGGTGTCCCTGGCCGAGGCGCCTCGGCACCTCGCCGGTCGCAAAGAACGCGGCGGCTTCGTAGACGGACCAGGCGATCGGGGTCTCCAGCAGCGAGGCGTCCACAGCCTGGCCCTCGCCCGTGCGCTCGCGGTGGGCGAGGGCCGCCAGGATTCCGACGAGGCCGAACATCCCGGTGCCGATATCGGCGATCGGGATCGGCACGACCAGCGGCGGGCCGTCCGCGTCGCCATTGATCGACATGAGGCCCGACATGCCCTGGGCGATCCGATCGAACCCGCCGCGCGACGCGTACGGGCCGGTCTGGCCGAACCCGGAGATGGAGCAATAGACGACGCGCGGGTTGAGCCGCCGCACGTCGTCGTAGCCGAGTCCGAGCCGCGCCGCCGCCCCCGGCCGCCAGTTCTCGAGCACGACGTCGGCGCGCGCGGCGAGGCGGCGCGCGATCGCGAGGCCGTCGGGCGTCTTGAGGTCCACCGTGATCGAGCGCTTGTTGCGATTCACCGTCATGAACGGCGCCGACTCGCCGCCGCGGTGCGGGGCGCCCAGGCGCGCGGGGTCGCCGCCAACGGGGTGCTCCACCTTGATCACATCGGCGCCCAGGTCGCCGAGCAGCATCGCGCAGTACGGACCCGAGAGCTGGTTCGAGAGGTCGAGGACGCGGAGGCCGTCGAGGGCGCCGGCGGTCATGACGCAGAGAGTGTACTGAGCGCTGCCTTGACACGTCAAAGGCGTGGATGCTATCGGTGGTGGGCTCCATCTCTCTCCGAGGAGGCGCTCGAATGACCACGAAAGCTCTCGGCGCGCTCATCACCGCGATGGGCGTCGTCGCCGGCGGCCTTCCCGCCGAGGCGCAGGGGCCGATCCGCATCGGCGCCTCGCTCTCGCTCACCGGCACGTACGCGAAGCTCGGCAGGAACCAGCACGAAGGCTACAAGCTTTGCGTGAAGGACCTCAACACCAAGGGCGGTCTGCTCGGACGCAAGGTCGAGCTTGTCGTGTACGACGACCAGTCCACCCCGGCGACCGCCGTCCGGCTCTACGAGAAGCTCATCACCGAGGACAGGGTCGACGGCGTGATGGGCCCGTACTCGTCACCGGTGACCGAGGCGTCCGTCAACGTCACCGAGAAGTACAAGAAGGTGATGGTCGCGCCCCTCGCCGCCACGACCTCCATCTTCAAGCGCCCGCCGGACAAGAAGCGCTCCTACGTCTTCATGGTCATCTCGCCGGCCGAGGAGTACCTGGAAGGGCTCATCGACACGGCGGCCAAGCGAGGCCTCAAGACCGTGGCCATCGTGAACGAGGACACCCTCTTCTCGAAGGCGGCGGCGTCCGGCGCCGTCGAGCTCGCGAAGAAGAGGGGGATGCAGGTCGTGTTTCAGGAGGCCTACCCCAAGGGCAACACCGACTTCTCGGCGCTGCTCACCAAGGTCAAGGCGCTCACCCCCGACGTCCTCGCCGCCGCCACCTACTTCGACGACGCGGTGGCCCTCACGCGCCAGATGCGCGAGCTGGACGTAAATCCCAAGGCGTACGGGGTGACGGTGGGCGGCGACCTCCCGGAGTTCTACGACACGCTCAAGACCAACGCCGAGTACGTTTACGGGGCCACGCAGTGGGAGCCCGTCCTGCCCTATCCGAACAACACCGAGTTCTTCGAGGCGTACAAGAAAGAGTTCGGCCACGAGCCGTCGTATCACTCGGCGGCGGGGTACGCCGGTTGCCTCATCTACGCCGAGGCCGTCAAGCGGGCGGGCACGCTCGACGCCGACCGTGTGCGCGAACAGCTGCTCAAGCTCGAGATGCGCACGATCTTCGGCGAGTACAAGGTGGATGCGGACGGCTTCCAGGTGGCGCACAAGATCGTGACCTTCCAGTGGCAAGAGGGGAGGAAGGTCGTCGTCTGGCCGGACGAGCTGGCGTTGGCGAAGCCGCGGTTCCCGACCCCACCCTGGAATCAGCGCTGAACGTCTTCGTCACGCCCGCGATGCTGGGGCAGGTGGTCATCTCCGGCATCTTGTCGGGCGCGCTCTACGCGATGGTGGCGCTCGGCCTGGCGCTGATCTTCGGGGTCATGCGCATCATCAACGTCGCGCACGGCCCCCTGCTCATGCTGGGGGCCTACACCACGTACTTCCTCTCCACCGTGCTCGACGTCAACCCCTATCTGACCGTGCCGGTCAGCATGGCGGTCCTCTTCGCCGTCGGTGTCGTCCTCGAGCGGACGCTCGTCTTCCGGGTGGTGGACGCGCCCGAGCTCTCCTCGCTGCTGCTCACCTTCGGCGTCTCGATCGCGCTGGTGAACCTGGCCCAGCTCCTCTTCACCTCCGACCTGCGCTCGGTGGAGTACCTCACCGGCGCGTGGGTGGTGGGGCCGTTCGCCCTCTCGAAGACGCGGGTCGTCGCCTTCGTCTTTGCCGGAACACTGACCGGGCTGGCCTTCCTCTTCCTCGGGTGGACCAAGCTCGGCAAGGCCATCCGGGCCACCTCGCAGAGCCGGGAGGTGGCGATGGTCTGTGGGATCGACGTGCAGCGCATCCACCTCGTGACCTTCGGCTTGGCGTCGGCCCTGGCCGCCGCCGGCGGCGCCCTCATCGCGGTGATCGTCGCCATCCAGCCCGAGATGGGACAGACCTGGACCTTCAAGTCCTTCCTCGTCATCGTCCTCGGGGGGGCCGGCAACTATCCCGGCGCCCTGCTCGGTGGGATCCTGCTCGGGCTCATCGAGCAGGTGGCGTCGCTCTTCCTCACGACCCAACTCTCGGAGGTCGTGGCCTACGTGCTGCTGGTGGCCATCCTGCTCGTGCGGCCGACCGGGCTCCTCGGAGGCCGCCAGACGTGAGCGGCCGGCACGTGGCGCTCGCGGCGCCCGCGGCCGTCGCGCTCGCGCTCGCCGCGTACCCCGCCGTCGCGAGCGGCTACGGGGTCCGCGCGACCCTGCAAGTCTTCATGTGGATCGTGCTGGCCGGCTCCTGGAACCTTATCTCGGGACTCACGGGCTACGTCTCGTTCGGCCACGTGGCGTTCTTCGGCGCCGGCGCCTACGCCGGGGCGATCTTAATGAGCAAGGCCGGCTGGCCCTGGCTCGCCGCGGCGCTCGTGGGCGGGGTCGCCGCCGTCGTCCTCGCGCTGGTCATCGGCTACCCGTGCCTGCGCCTGAAGGGCCCATACTTCGCCATCGCGATGCTCGGGCTCAATGAGGTCCTGCGAGCGCTCGTGTCGTACTTCGAAGGTCTCACCGGTGGCGGGAACGGGCTGTCGCTACCGACGCTGGACGCTACGATCCCGATCTACTACGTCATGGGGCTCACCGCGGTCACCGTGATCGCGCTCACCTACCTCATCATCACGTCGCGCTTCGGGCTGCGGCTGATGACGATCCGGGAGGACGAGGTCGCCGCCGAAGCGATGGGGATCGACACCGCCCGGCACAAGCTCTACGCCTTCCTCCTCTCCGCGGTGGGGCCGGGCATCGCCGGCGCGCTCACCGCGCGCGACCAGGGCTACATCGAGCCGATCAGCGTCTTTCCGCTGGCGACGACGATCACGATGATCGTCATGGTGCTCTTCGGCGGCAAGGGCACCGTGTGGGGACCGGTGCTGGGCGCGGTCGTGCTCTTCGTCACCCAGGAGGTCGTCTGGGCGCGCTATCCCTACGTCCACCCGCTCCTCTTCGGCGCGATCATCGTCGCCGTGGTGCTGCTCATGCCGCGCGGCGTGCTCGGCATCCTCCAGATCAGGTACCGGCTGCCCCGGACCATCTGACCTGATGGCGTCGCCGCCCGTGCTCGAGATCGAGCGTCTCCGGAAGCGCTTCGGCGGCGTCACGGCTGTGGACGGCGTTTCGCTCCGGCTCGAGCCGGCCCGGATCTACGGCCTGATCGGGCCCAACGGCTCGGGCAAGACGACGCTCTTCAACTGCATCACGGGCGTGGAGCGCCTGGACGAGGGGCGGGTGCACTTCGGCGGCGAGCGCGTGCACGGCCTCAGGCCCTGGGAGATCGCGCAGAAGGGGATCGGCCGGACCTTCCAGGTCATCCGCGTCTTCCCCGAGCTCTCGGCCCTGGAAAATCTTCTCGTCGTCACACGCGACCGCCTCGCCGCAGCCCGCGAGCGCGCGCTCCGGCTGTTGCGCTTCGTGAAGCTCGACGGGCTCCGTGACGAGTACGCGGGGAACCTCTCGTACGGCCAGCAGAAGCTCCTCGAGTTCGTGCGCGTGCTGATGCGGGACCCGGCGCTCATCCTCCTCGACGAGCCCGCCGCGGGCGTGAACCGGACCCTCCTCAACGACCTCCTCGAGGCCGTCCGTCAGCTCCGCGACCGCGGCAAGACCATCCTGCTCGTCGAGCACGACATGAAGGTCGTCATGGGGCTCTGCGAGACCGTGTTCGTGCTGGACCACGGCGAGAAGATCGCCGAGGGGGCGCCGGGCGTGATCCAGACCGACGAGCGCGTCATCGAAGCGTACTTCGGTCGCTGAGCCGTGACGGAGGCGAGCGGCCGTATGAGCACGCAACTCCTCACCGCCTACGAGCTCGTCGGGGGCTACGGCGCGATCGACATCCTGCACGGCGTCTCGCTGAGCGTCGGGGTGGGGGAGATCGTGACCGTGATCGGCCCCAACGGCGCCGGGAAGTCCACCGCGTTCAAGACGATCGTCGGCTTCCTGCGTCCGAAGAGTGGCCGTGTCGTCTTCAGCGGCGAGGAGATCACGGGAATTCGGCCCGACCTCCTGCTCCGGCGCGGCCTCGCGTACGTGCCGCAGGGCCGGCTCGTCTTCCCCCAGATGACCGTGCTCGAGAACCTCGAGATGGGCGCGTATACGGTGGCCGAGCCGGCGCGCGTGGCGGCGGCGCTCGCGCGCGTGTACGAGCTGTTCCCGGTCCTCTTCGAGCGACGGCGCCAGAAGGCGGGCACGCTGTCGGGCGGCGAGCAGCAGATGCTCGCGATCGGTCGGGCGCTCATGACGGCGCCGCGCCTGATCCTGCTGGACGAGCCCTCACTCGGGCTCTCGCCGAAGTTCGTCACGCTGATCTTCGACAAGCTCGGGGAGATGAAGCGCGCCGGGTACACGTTGATGCTGGTCGAGCAGAACGCGGCGCGCGCGCTCGCGATCGCCGACCGCGCCTACGCGCTGGAGCTCGGGCGAAACCGCTTCGAGGGGCCGGGGACCGCGCTGCTGGCAGATCCGGAGGTCAAGCGTCTGTACCTCGGCGGCTAAGAACCTCGGAGGGGGGCTCCGCCCCCCTTCCGATGCCTCCCCCCGGATCGGTTGCGCCGGCGGAGCCGGCGCTCGAACGGTGGCTAGTCCAACACCTGCGGAGGCGTGTGGAGGCGGTCGCGGGATACTCGGATCACGCCGATGGTCCGGAGAAGATGGGCGTCGTCGTAGTAGTAGCGCCGCTCGCCGCTCCGCCGCTCTTCCCAGGTGCCTTCCCACGGCGTTCCGCGCTCGCCCCGCCGGCGATCGAGGATCACCTCGGCGGTGTCGCCGTCGCCGAGACGCTTCCTGAGGAGCTCGAAGAGCTCGGTCCGCTCGGGCGACACGATATAGAGGTCACGACCCGTCGTGGTCACGGGACAAGCGTAGGCGGTTTGCGCCGAATTTACCAGAGGCGCTCCCCTGGGAGGCAATGCGGCCTCGGCCTCGCGGTGAGCCGCGTAAGCCTGGCGACCGCGAGTCAGCCGCTGAGCGCTTCGCGGTAGAGCTCCTCCGTGTAGCCTCGCACGAGCAAGTCGCCGACCACCAGCACAGGCACTTTGAGAAACCCGTCATCGTGCACGAGGTACCGTGCCACGTCCGCTTCGGTGAAGGGCGCGCCCAGGCGCACGAGCGTGTCGCCCACCTTGACGACCATGCGCCGCGCGCTGCGGGCCAGCGCGAGGGTCGCCGCGTGATCCACCGGTGCGTGCTCCACCAGGCGGTTCTCGTAGGCGACACCACGCCGCGAGAGATCCTCCCTCGCCCTGGCGCAGGTCGGTCAGCCGGTCTTGTTATAGAGGATCGCCATCGGGCACCCCTCTGCTCCAGAATCCTCCTCTCGACCAAGAAAGAAAAGGGGCGATCCGTCGAACGCGCGACGCGACCGGGGCCGATGACCATGCGCCATTTTCTGCACCCTTTTGTGCAAGGGATTTCACTATTGGCCAGGACTGGTACGAGCTGTAGAAGCGCTGACGGATACCTTTGCACGGACCACCCCGCGCGCCTCCGCACACCATCAGCACGTTTCCGCCCTGTGGCTAGGCAAGACGTGACCGGTGCCCGCCTCCCCTGGCGCTCGATTCCAGTGGCATAGGTCTTGCTCCGACGTCGTCAGCAGAGACGCTGAGACGAAGGGGAGGCCGAATGAACGCTTGTCGACATGGGTGGTTTCCGGGGTCGATTCTCGCGGTGGCCATCGTGCTGCTGGGGCTGGCACCGGTAGATGCAATGCACCTCAAGGAGAACCCTAAGAGACACAGGATCCTCTACCAGCTCGATGAGGCGGGCGTTGATAAGGCGAAGTTTGTCCTCGGGAATATCCGAAATCATGTGACCGGGGTTGGCGGGTGGCAGAACATCGAGTCCCTCGAGCTCGTCGTATTCGGCCCGGCGTTGAAGTCGTTCGTGCAGAGCTCGATCGATCCTGCGCTCAAGCAGGTGCTGGAACAGCTCCAGAGTCAGGGCATGAGCTTCGGCGCTTGCGGGAACACGATGAAGAATTTCAGCATCACGCTCGAGCAACTACCACGCGGCTCGCTGGCACTGCCTCAGGGCGGGGTCGTGCGAATCATGGAGCTCCAGGAGCTCGGATACAGCTACCTCCGGCCCTGACGCTGCCCGCCAGCCTCGAAGTACCGGCGACGGGTGGCTGATGCGACCGGCGTTATGGAGGACGCACGATGCGTAGATTTCTATGGATACTTCCCAGCGCATGGCTGGCCACCTTCCTGTTTGCAGCAGCCTGGGTGGAAGCTCACCCCCACGGAGCCGAGCCGATCATCATCGGCATCGCGCCCCAGCAAGAGCCGGCAAAGGTCTACGCGATGTGGCAACCCTTCCTGCGCTATCTCGAGCGCGAGGTGGGCCACGCGTTCGCCTTCGAAACGGCGCCGTCGATTGAGGAGTTTCAGAAGCGCGTGCTCGAGGGGCGGTTCGACATCTGGTGGGGAAACCCATTGACGTACATCCAGGCGAGCAAGCGGCTCGGCTATGTGGCGATCGCTCGTGATACCACCCGGATCGCCGGTCTGCTCGTCACCCGCAAGGACGACGGGGTGAAGGCGGCGCAGGAGCTGCTGGGTAAGAAGATCGCCTACTCGGCCCCCGACGCGATCGGGGGGACGCTCCTGGTGCAGGACTACCTCGCCCGCGCTGGCGTGGCGCCGGACCAGGTCGAGACAATTTACACGCGCACGCACGATTCGGCGTTCCGGGCGGTCCTCGACGGCCAGGCGATGGCCGCCGGCGTCGTCCCCCGGAGTTTCAATGCGCTCGATCCTGCGCAGCGCGAGAAACTCACCATTCTCGCGCGGACTGAAGAGGTCGCGCCACAGCCCTTTGCCGTTCATCCCCGGCTCTACAGGAGCGTCGTCACGAAGATCCAGCGGGCCCTCCTCAAGCTGAACTGGGCGCCGGAAGGACGGGACATACTCGCAGGCATTCAGTACAAGGAGATCGTCGTTTCGAACGACTTTGACTACGACATCCATCGCGAAGTCGCCCAGCGGCTGAAGATTCCCTTCTGAGCTGCCGCGCGGGGCGAAGCGGGATTGAACGTGGAGGTCTTCTTCCGTGAGTAGCGACGCCCGAGAAGGCTCGACAGGTCCGACGGGCGTGCCGTCCATCGAGTCCGGCGACCGGGTGCCGATCGGGCTGCGTGTTCAGGGTCGCTACCGGATCGTCCGCGAGCTGGGGACGGGCGCCTTCGGAAGCGTGTGTCTTGCCGAGGACGAGTCGACCGGCCACCGGGTCGCGATACGGCTGCTGCCCCGGTGGCTTGCCGCCCCGCCCCACGCCGCGGAGGCTGTTCTGCGCAGGGGCCGGTCGATTATCGCGGCGTCGGCGGCCCATCTGGGACTGGTTCGCGTGCAGGAGTTCGGTGAGCTCGAGCCTGGCCGGATCTTCGCGGCGATGGAATTCGTCGAGGGACGCCGTTTGAGCGAGACTCTGTCGGGGGACGCGCCGCTCGACCTCAGCGCCGCGATACGCCTGGCGCTCGACCTCGGCGGATCCGTGGAGACGCTTCACAACATGGGCCTCGTCCACGGCGCGCTCCGCCCGTGCAACGTCATGGTGCTCGAGGACGGGCGTGTCAAGTTGATGGATTTGGAGCTGGCCGGCCTGCGCGACGCGCGGCCGACGGACGGCTCCCTCGTCGCGAAGCCGTCGGCGGAGTACCTCTCGCCCGAGCAGATCTGTCGGGCTCCGGTGACCGAGAAGACGGACATCTATTCATTCGCCGTCATCCTCTACGAGATGCTGTGTGGAGTGCCGCCGTTCCAGGCGGAGACGCGTGACGCCGTCCTCGAGAAGCACCTCACGGAGCCGCCGCCGCCGATGCGCCCGCGACGCGCCGTTCCGGCCTCGGTGGAGAGCATCGTCACACAAGCG
Source organism: Candidatus Rokuibacteriota bacterium (assembly GCA_003220315.1). Taxonomy (GTDB): domain Bacteria; phylum Methylomirabilota; class Methylomirabilia; order Rokubacteriales; family CSP1-6; genus 20CM-2-70-11. The sequence continues at coordinate 1,941 of QHSA01000163.1, read as the reverse complement.
CTCGACAAGCAGCCGGGGCTGAGGCCGCTCATGCAGGACGTCCTCAATGGCCTCTGGTCTGATGCGCACCGCCCGACGAATCGGCGGACACGAACCGTTGCGATCGTGGGCGGCGCCGCCCTCGCCGCGTCGCTTGTGGTAGTCGTGGCCTGGAGCCTGCTCGCGCTGCGCCCGTCGGGGCCGCGCCCGCTCGCCCAACCGGCGGCGCCGCCGCCGACATCCGCGCAGGCGCCGGGGAGCTCGCCGCCGACATCGAGTGCGCGCGCCGCCGCGCCACCGCCGGCGACCACAGTCGCGCCGGCCAAGCCCGCCGTAGCGCTGTCGCCGGCGGCCAAGGCGACTCCGCCATCAGCTCCGCTCGCGGCCGCACCGGCCCCGCCTGCCGTGGCGCCGTCGCCGGCGGCCAAGGCGACTCCGCCATCAGCTCCGCTCGCGGCCGCACCGGCCGCGCCTGCCGTAGCGCCGTCGCCGGCGGCCAAGGCGACTCCGCCGTCAGCTCCGCTCGCGGCCGCACCGGCCGCGCCTGCCGTGGCGCCATCGCCGGCGGCAAAGGCGACTCCGCCGTCAGCGCCTCCGCCCGCGGTCGCAGCTGCGCCGCCCGCCGTGGCGCCGTCGCCGGCGGCCAAGGCGACGCCGCCGTCAGCGCCTCTGCCCGCGGTCGCGCCAGCCAAGCCCGCCGTAGCGCTGTCGCCGGCGGCCAAGGCGACTCCGCCATCAGCTCCGCTCGCGGCCGCACCGGCCCCGCCTGCCGTGGCGCCGTCGCCGGCGGCAAAGGCGACTCCGCCGTCAGCGCCTCCTCCCGCGCCGCCTCCACCCGCCACCGCCAGGGCCGACGGCGTCCAGTCTGTGACGGCGTTGGCCGCCGACGCGCAATCGCGCAGGAAGACGTACCGGGTTGGCTGGCTGGATTCCGACCAGATTTCGGCTCCGTATCAGGATGTCGTCAGACAAGCAGTCATAGGGTATCCGCAGGACATCGCCTTCGAGTACCGGTCTGCCGACGGGAGGGCCGATCGGCTCCGGGAGCTCGCGGCTGAACTCGTACGCCTCAAAGTCGACATCGTGTTCGCCGTGGGAAACCAGGCGATTCACGCCGCGAAGCAGGCGACGAGCACAATCCCAATCGTCATGCTCGGCGCGGACGCAGTCGCGACGGGAGCGGTCGCTCGACTCGAGGAACCCAGCGGCAACGTGACAGGAGTCACCTATTCGTCGGCGGAACTGGCCAACAGTTGGTTGAAGTTGCTCAAGGAGCTTCGCCCAACGCTCTCCCGTGTGGCCGTCCTCTATAACGCGGACCCGACGGGTCGCGTAGAATTGGCGAACCTCCAGCGCGCTGCCGCGACTGCGAGCACAAAGATCCAGCCCTATGCCATTCAAGAGGGAGATGCCGTTAGAAGCCTGTTCGCAGGGCCGCCCGCCGAGCGGGCGGAGGCGGTCATCGTTCCGGGAGGTCCCGCGACACTGATCCACCTCCGGCAGATCGTCGATCTCGCGAGCCGAGCGAGGGTGCCAACGATCTACGGCTATAGCGAGTTCGTCGACGCTGGAGGCCTCCTGGCCTACGGGCCAAGCCTTCCCGCCATGTACCGCCGCGCGGGCGCTTACATCGGCAAGATCTTGAACAGCCCGAATCCGAGTGAGTTACCCGTAGAGCAGCCGTCGCGGTTTGAACTCGTCATCAATCTCAAGGCTGCGAGGGCGCTCGGGTTGACGCTGCCAGAATCGCTCATCCTTCGAGCCGACCGCGTCCTTCGCTGAGAAGTCGGTTCGGGTACCAAGGCGTTCGAACACTGACCCCACGACTGCCAGGGTCTAAGCGAGGGTCGGGTGATCCGGGCCGAGCGAGTGAGGAACTAGTGGGCCGGACGCTGACCGCGCTCCTGCGAGCATCCCGCTCCTCATGCAGGAGAGGCTAGTCGAAGCCTGCTTAATGCGTGG
>QHSA01000234.1 GCA_003220315.1 Candidatus Rokuibacteriota bacterium | reverse complement strand
ACCTCCTGGAGCGTGCGACGGTAGAGATCGCGGTCGTCGATCACCCGGCAGGCCTTGAACTCGGTGCGCGGCAAGGTCCCTTCGGGCACGAGCTCGACGACGGGGTGGACGCCGAGCCGCACGCGGAGCCGCGCGGTCGCCGTGGCGGAGAGCTTCGCCTGGCGCGCGGGATCGGCGTGGCTCGCGGCGTACTCGACGCGGATCAGGAGCTCGTCCATCGCCTCGCGGCGCGAGACGATGACCCGGAACTCGCCCCCGAACCCCTCGAGCGCGCGCAGCGTGTCTTCGATCGCGCTCGGGTAAATGTTCTCGCCGCGGACGATGAACATGTCGTCGATTCGCCCGTAGAGCCCGTCCGGCAGCCGCGGATACGTCCGCCCGCACGGGCACGGCTCGTCCGTCCAGCGGGCAAGGTCGCCGGAGACGAGCCGGATCATCGGTTGGGAGGTGCGCTCGAGGTGCGTGTACACGGGCGTGCCCTCGGCGCCGAACGGCAGCGGCGCGAATGTTTCGGGGGCGCACACCTGAGTGTAGACGAGGTCCTGCCAGAGGTGCATGCCCGTCCGGTGGCGGCACTCGGCGTTCGTCATCCACGGCGTCATCTCGGCCATCGACCCCATGTCCACGCACCGCCCGCCGAAGGTCTCCTCGATCAGTCGCTTCGTCGCGGGGATGCCGGCGCCCGGCTCGCCCGAGAAGAAGAGGGTGCGCAAGCCGAAGGTCCGCGGGTCGATGCCCTCGCGTCGCGACGTCTCCGCGAAGTGGAGCGCGTACGAGGGCGTCCCGTAGAACGCCGTCGGCTTGAGCTCGCGGGCCCACTCGACCGCCATCAGCGTCTGGCCGGGGACGCCCGCGCCGAACGGGAACGCCGTCGCGCCGAGCCGCTCCACGCCACGGAGCGCCCCCCACGAGCCCAGGTAGAGACTGAAGAACGAGCAGATGAGGACGCGGTCGTCGGGGCGGATGCCCGCCGCCCAGAGGATGCGCGCGTGCGCCTCGCCGATCCGCCCCCAGTCCTCGGACCCGAGGCCGAACACGGTCGGGCGGCCCGTCGTGCCGCTCGTCCCGTGGATGCGCACGACCTCGCCGGGGTCGATGCAGAGGTACTCGCCGTACGGGGGGGCCGCGGCCTGCGAAAGGCGCAGCTCGGCCTTCTGGACGACGGGGAACTTCGCCAAATCTTCCAGGGACCGGAGAGTGGCCGGCGACACGCCCGCCGCGTCCCATTTCCGCCGGTAGAACGGGCTCCGCTCCCACGCCCACGCCACCTGCCGGCGCAGCTTGTCGAGGATGAGCGCGTCACGCGCCCCGGGGTGGAGACACTCGAGCTCGGGGAACCAAAAGTCGGCGGTGGGATCGGGACGGTAGGTCGGGTCGTAGCGGGGTGGCCACACGCTCGTGTCGACGTTCATCGCGCCCTCACCGCGGCTGGCGCGCGGCGACGAGCTCGCGAACGCGGCGCGCGATCGTCTCGGGAGGGGTGTCCTGCAAGATCACGTCGGCCGCGCCCATCCGGGTAAGCGCCGGCACGTCCTCGTCGGGAATCACGCCGCCGACGACGAGCAGCATTTCGCCCGCGTCGGCCGCGCGCATCAGCTCGACGATGCGCGGGATGAGCGTCATGTGCGCGCCCGAGAGCAGGCTCACGCCGAGCACGTCGACGTCCTCCTGCACCGCGGCGGCCACGACTTCCTCGGGCGTCCGGTGGAGCCCCGTGTAGACGACGTCCATGCCGGCGTCACGCAGGCCGCGCGCGACGACCTTGGCCCCGCGGTCGTGGCCGTCGAGGCCCACCTTGGCGATCATGACGCGGATGGGGTCCACCGCGCGCTCGGGCGACACGGGAAGCGAACCGCTCGGCGACATCAATCGCTTGATACAGGATTCTCGACCCCGGATCAAGGACGCCCCCGGGAGTGTCCGCGTCGACGCAATCGCCTGTTGACACCCGCGCCCCGCCCCTGATAGCGTCCGCCGCGTCGCTCGGGCGCCACCCCGCCCGCCCTTTCATGGGAGGCCCAGATGGCGAAGCACGGGTTCCGCGTCATGGATAGTGATCTCCACGTGATCGAGCCTCGGACCCTGTGGCAGGACTACCTCGATCCCGGGTTTCGTGGCCGCATCACCCTGGCGGCCGACGGCGAGGGGCAGATGCGCGCGCAGGTGGATGGCAAGGTCCTCCCGCCGTACGTGGACCGGCCCGAGCGACAGCGCGCCTGGGCGCTGCGCATGCAGCGCCCCGAGTGGGAGCGCCTGCGCCGTGGCACGCCACCCAAGGCGGTGCTCGAAGCCATGGATACCGAGGGCATCGACATCGGCATCCTGTTCCGCACCTGGGCGACTCAGGCGATCAACATCGATGGCCTCGATCCGGCCCTGGCGGCGGCGATGAGCCGTGCGTGGAACCGCTGGATCGCCGACTTCTGCACGGAGAGCCCGGACCGATTGAAGGCCTCGGCCCTCGTGCCGCTCCAGGACATCGGGCTCGCCGTCGGGGAGGCCCGCTTCGCCGTCCACGATCTCGGCGCCATCACGCTGGTGCTCCCGTCGCACCTCGTGAACGGCCGTCCCCTCTACGACCGGTACTACGACCCACTGTGGGCGGCCGCCCAGGAGATGGACGTGGCGGTGTCCTTCCATGGCAACCACGCCGCGTACGCCGAGCACCTCGCCCGGCGATACCTGGACAACCTCGTCCTGAGTCATGCGTGCGGTCAGCCCGTCGAGATGATGCTGGCCCTGGGCGCCGTGGTGACGGGCGGCGTGCTGTCACGGTTCCCCGGGCTGCGGATGGCCTTCCTGGAGGGCAACTGCGGGTGGCTCCCGTGGTGGCTGTGGGCCCTCGACGAGCGCTGGGAGGTCTGGGGTGATCGCGAGCTGTTCCTGCAGGACGCGAAGCCCTCGGAGCTGTTTCGGCGCCAGTGTTTCGTCTCGGTCGAGCCCGAGGAGGATCTGGCCAAGTACGTCGTGGCGGAGCTGGGCGACGACAACCTTGTGCTGTCCACCGACTGGCCCCACGACGACTCGCGGTTCCCGCACGCCATCGACGGGTTCCTGACCATGGCGCCGCTCCCACAGGACAGCAAACGGAAGGTCTTGTGGGACAACTGCGCGCGGCTCTACCGCCTCTAGAACGTCATGCCCTACGACCTGGTCATCCGGAACGGCATGGTCGTCGACGGGACGGGCTTCTCCCGCTATCGCGCCGACGTCGCGATCAAGGGCGGGACGATCGTCGAGGTGGGGAAGATCCGCGGGGCGGCGGCCGCGACCATCGACGCCGACGGACGCTTCGTGGCGCCGGGCATCATCGATCTGCACACGCATTACGACGCCCAGCCCTTCTGGGACAAGCTCTGCACGTCCTCCGTCTGGCACGGGGTCACGACGGTGCTCACGGGCAACTGCGGGCTGACGCTCGCGCCCCTCCGGCCCGAGCACCGCGAGGCGATGCTCGCCACCTTCTGCTGCGTCGAGGATCTGCCCGTGAAGTCGCTGGCCGCCGTGCTCCCCTGGAGCTGGGAGACCTTCGGCGAGTACATGGACGCCATCGACCAGGGGCTCGGCGTGAACATGATGCCGCTGGTGGGCCACAATCCGCTGCGCCTCGGCGCCATGGGGAAGGCGGCGTGGGATCGGGCCGCGACCGCGGACGAAATCGCCGCGATGCAGGACCTGTTGCGGGCCGCTCTGGAGGCCGGCGCCTGGGGCTGGAGCACGACGGCGTCACCGACTCACGCGGGCCCCTCCGGCGAACCGGTGCCGACCCGGCTCGCCGGGAACGACGAGCGCCTGGCCCTGGGGCGCACCCTCGGCGAGTTCAACCGGGGAGTGATCGAGATTCTCCCGCCGTCGGTCGCCAAACCCGACGCGGACGATCGACGGCACCTGTACGAGGTGGCGGCGACTAGCGGTCGTCCGGTCTTCTTCCTGGTCTTCGACGCCGAGACGCGGGGCTACGTGGAAGACGCGGCCCGCGAGGGAGCGCAGCTCCTGGCGCTGCTCCGCGCCATTCCGTTCAACCCACGGTTCACGCTGAAGAAGACGACCTTCTTCGCCAATCTCGACGGGTGGGACACCGTCATGGAGCTGCCCCTCGAGGAGCGCGTGGCCGTCCTGGCCAATCCGGACCGGCGCGCGGAGCTGCGCGAGGCGGCCATGCGGCGCCAGCGGCGGCGGCCGGGGGTGCTCGGGCGGTTCATCCCTTGGTCGGCGATCGTCGTGAGCAAGACGTTTCTCCCGACGAACCGACCGCTCCAGGGCCGTGGCCTCGCGCAACTCGCCGACGAGCGGAGAACGCACGTGGCCGACGTGATGCTCGACCTCGCGGTCGAGGAAAGGCTGGAGACCGAGTTTCAGCTGCGCACGCGGTCGCCGGAGGAGGACGTCGCTCTCACCGAGTTCGTCAAGACCGGTCACGCCTTGCCGTCCCAGTCGGACGCCGGCGCGCACCTCAACACGAATTTCTGCACCGCGGGTGAGTCCAGTTACGTCCTCGCGCACTGGGTCCGGGAACGGCACCTCCTGACCCTCGAGGACGCCGTCCGCCGGTTGACCTTCCAGCCTGCCCGCATCATGGGTCTCCGTGACCGCGGTCTGGTGCGGGAGGGCCTGGCGGCCGACCTCATGGTCTTCGACCTCTCGCGCATCGGGGTGAAGGAGGACGAGGTCTCGCACGACGGCCCCGCCGGGGTGCCACGGCGGGTGCAGGGCGCGGACGGCGTGGAGTACGTCATCGTCGGCGGGCAGGTCGTGCTGGACCATGGCCGACATACCGGGGCGCTGCCGGGTCGCGTCCTCCGCGCCGCAGAGCGGCGCTGAGGGAATCGGCCCGCACACGAGCGCCCTCGCGTTGTTCGAGGCCGCGGCCGAGCGGCGGCCCGCCGCGCCGGCGATCCACTACTTCGACGCGACGCTCTCCTACGGGGAGCTCGACCGGATGGCGGCAACCCTCGCGGCGTCCCTCACCGAGCTCGGCCTCGCGCCGGGCGACCGGGTCGCGCTCTATCTCCAGAACGTCCCGCAGTTCGTGATCGCCCAGTGCGCCGTGTGGAAGGCCGGAGGCGTCGTCGTGCCGCTCAATCCCATGCTGAAGGAAGCCGAGCTGTCCTATCACCTGAACGACGCCGGCGCCCGTGTCCTGATCTGTCTGGAATCGCTCTACGAGCGCACGGCGCGGAGCGTCGTGCCGCAGACCTCGGTGGCGCGCGTCGTGACGACGTCGGAGCTCGACTGCGTGCCTCCCGGCTCCCCCCAGCCGCCACTCCTGGCTGAGTCGAAGAAGCTCCGCTTCGCGGAGACGCTCGACCTCGCCGAGGTGCTCCGGTCCCCTCGAGCGCCCGCGCCGCGGTGCCGGCCGCGCCCCGAGGATCTCGCCTTTCTGACTTACACCTCCGGGACGACGGGCACCGCGAAGGGGGCCATGAACAGTCACGCGAACGTCGTCCACAACGCGCGGGTCTACCAATCCTGGATGCGGCTCGGGCCCGACGATGTCATCCTGGGCGTCGCCCCGCTCTTCCACATCACGGGGATGATCGGTCACCTGGCGGCCGCGGCTCAGGCGGAGATTCCCGTGATCCTCTTCTACCGGTTCGACGTCGAAGAGGCGGTGCGCCTCACCGAACGCTGGCGGGCGACGTTCACGGTGGGCGCCATCACGGTCTTCATCGCGATGGCCAACCACCCGGACGTCGCGCGGCGAAACCTCACGTCGCTCAGGAAAGTTTACAGCGGCGGCGCGCCCGTGTCCCCCGCCGTCGTCCACCGGTTCCGCGAGGTGACCGGGGCCTACATCCACAACATCTACGGGATGACGGAGACGACGTCCCCGTCGCATGCCGTGCCCCTCGGCGTGGAGGCGCCCGTCGATCCCACGACGGGCGCGCTGGCAGTCGGAGTCCCCGTGCCCGGGGCAGAGGCCCGGATCGTCGATCTGGAATCCGGCACGCGCGAGATGGGGCCGGAGGAAGTGGGCGAGATCGTGATCAGGGGGCCGATGGTGGTGGCCGGCTACTGGGGAAAGCCGGA
>QHSA01000162.1 GCA_003220315.1 Candidatus Rokuibacteriota bacterium | reverse complement strand
GGTGCGGCGTGAGCCGCTGCCACTCGAGCGTGAGCAGGCGGTGGCGCTGCAGGTCGCGGAACGCCCCGTAGTCGCCCAGAATGTCGAAGCGGTACGAGGTCCGCTCGAAGGCCCGCCCGGGCCGGTGGCGCCGGTTGAGGCGCTCGCCCACGTAGGCGTCGAGCACCGCCCGCCGCTCCTCGAGCGACATCTTCCGCGCGCGCTCGAGGAGCTCGTCGTCCGGCAGCGCCGAGACGGCGTAGAGGGCCGCCGCGACGACCTTCACCTCCCCGTCGGGATCGAAGTCCGTCAGGGTGACCTCCTCGCGCGGCTCCGGCGCGGCGGGGTCCAGCAGGCGAGCGGCGACCTCCTGCGTCGCCGCGTGCGTCGCGGCGAGATAGCGCGACCAGACGCCGCCGCGCTCGGGCAGGTCCACGCGCTTGAGGAACGCCGGAATCACGCGGCGCAGCTCGGCCAGCATCAGCTCGGCGTATGCGCGCACCTCGGCGAGCGGGTGGGCGCGCATCCGCAGCAGGAGCTGCTCGTACGCCTGGCCCGTCCCGTAGATGCCGACGTGGGAGATCGTCGCCGCGGGCAGCATCCCGCGCAGCGTGTCGAGCGCCTTCGCGCGGATGGTCATCCGGTAGACGGTGTCGGACTCCGCGGGATCGCGCGGGTATTTCGTCTCGTAGAAGGCGCGCATCCGCGGCAGCCACTCCCGGTAGCTATCGAAGGCGCCGTCGAGCGCCGCCACGTACCGCTGGCGGAGCGCGTCGTCGAGCTCGGCGGGGACGTGATAGCGGTAGCGGCCGCCGGGACGGTCGTCGTACGGGATGTAACGCGTCGACTGCTCGAGGTAGGCCATGAGGCGCCCCCACTCGAGCACCTTGGTCAGGATATTGGAGGCCCCCTCGCACGCCAGGTGGACGCCGCCGAGCTGAGCGACCGAGTCGTCGCCGTACTCGAAGAAGACGCGCTCGTAGAGCTGCTCCGCGCGCTTCGTCCCGGCGTCGCCGACCGGCCAGGCCACGCCCCGCGCCGCGTCCGCCGCGGAGCCGCCGGCGGTGCGGAACTCGTCGAGGAAGAGGCGGCGCAGCGACTTCGGCGAGCGCGAGTACCGCGCGAAGAGCGCGCCCTTCACGACCTCGGGCAGGTTGACGAGCGCGAAGACCGGGCCGTCGAGGTTGGTGAAGTAGGGGGCGAGGGCGGCGCGTTCCTCCGGTGTGAACTCGTCGGCCATCTCGAGGGCGATCTTAGCACCTCCCCGACCGTCCGGCGCCCCTACGCGGGACGCCTTGAATCGGCGCGGGATCGGTACTACTATCTCGCGGCGTCTCGTTCTCGGTGTGCGATACCTCTCACGGCTGAAAGGAGCACGTGGCATGAGGCTCAAGTCCCTGCTCGCTGCCGCCCTGATCGTCGTGGCGTCGTCGTCCGCCGCGCTGGCCCAGAGCGACTGTACCAAGCTCGTCCCGCCCTCGCCGTGGGGACCGAACGATCAGACAGGCGCGACCAACCGGGTGACCGCCGGGGTGACGAAGGCCGCGGCCGCCGAGATCCAGGAGGGCAAGGTCGTTCCGATGTCCTACCCCCTCGCGGACGGCGTGCCACTCTTCGGCACCCGGTTCACCAAGACCATCCTCACGGCCACGTCGCTCGCACCGGGAGCGTCGTTCGGCGAGAACCAGCTGACCTACATGGAGGACACCTGGCTCAGCCAGAGCCACGTCGGGACGCACCTCGACGGGTTGGGCCACATCGGGCGCAAGGATTGCTACTTCAACCAGATCGCGATGGGCAAGTACATCAACCAGAACTCGATCACGAAGCTCGGGCTCGAGCACTTGAAGTCGTTCGCCACCCGCGGCGTTCTGATCGACGCGGTCAAAGTGTACCAGGCGGCGGGAAAACTCAAGAGCAACTCGGCGTGCACGAAGCCCTGCCTGGACAAGGGCACGGTGATCACCCGGGCCGACCTCGAGGCCGGGCTCAAGCTGTACAACGTCACGCTCCGTGAAGGCGACATCGTGATCATCCACACCGGCTGGGGCAACCTCTTCGAGCAGTACCCGAAGCAGAACGCGCTCTTCAATTCGGGCGAACCCGGCATCGGCAAGGATGTGGCGAACTGGCTCGCGTCCCAGAAGATCGTCGCGGTGGGCGCGGACACGTGGGCCGTGGAGGTCATCCCCGGCGAGGATCCCAAGGAAGCGTTCATCGTCCACAACATCCTCATTACCGACCACGGCATTCACATCATCGAGAACGTCCGCACCGACCTGATGGCGGACGAGGCGGCCCGCACCAACCGCGCGACGTTCTTCTTCAACATGACGGTCCCGCGCGCGGTCGGCCTCACCGGCAACTTTGTGGGTATCGACGGCATTCGCTAGGCCCCGCGGGCTCGCGGCGCCGCCGGCGGATGCGCTCACGCCGGCGCCGCCGTTCGAGCGCAGGCGGTTTGTGGCCGGCGCGGCGGCGGTGGTGCTCCTCGCCGCCGCCGGGGCCGGCGCGCAGGAGCGGCGGTACACGGTGGCCTTCGCGAATCTCACGGAGGAGCCGACCGTGACCCTCGAGGGCACCGGCTTCACCGGTCGCGACCTCCGGGAAAGCTTCGCCCTCGCAGCACGACGCCTGCCGGTCGAGATGGTCTTCTACGACAACGAGCGGAACAACCGCCGGGCCGTGGCGAACGCGGAGGCGGCGGTCGCGCGCCGCGTCGACCTGTATATCCAGTATCACGCCGATGCGGCCGCCAACAGCATCGTCGCCGACCGGCTCAGGGCTGCGGGCATCCGCATTCTGGCCGTGAATTATCCCGTCGCCGACGCGCCGCTCTACACGGCCGACAATCTAGAGGCGGGTCGCATCGCCGGGGACGCCCTCGGGCGGTTCGCCGCGCGGACCTGGCGCGGTCAGGCCGTCGAGGGCGTGCTCGTCGGCTCTCTGACCGCGAACGGGGATCGCGTGTCGGAGCGGGCGCGGGGCGTCGAGGAGGGGCTCCGGCGCCACCGTCCCGGCGTCCGCATCACCGCGCTCGACACGCACGGCAACCCGGCGCAGGTGGGCGCGCTGCTCGGGAAGTTCCTCGCCGCGCGCCCAGCCGTCAAGCTCCTCGTCGGGGCGATGGACGACGCGACCGCGCTCGCGGTGAAGAACGCACTCGAGGCGGCGGGGAGAGCGGCCGACGCCGCGATCGTGAGCCACGGGCTTGATCACTCCGTCCACGGCGGCGTGAACGACAGGAAGGAGATCGATCCGGCCAACCGGGGCAGCATCGTGATCGGCTCGGTGGCGTTCTACCTGGACCGCTATGGGTACGAGATCCTTCCGCTGGCCCTCCGCATGCTTCGGGGCGAGCCCGTGCCGCCCCGCACGGTCACCGCGCACCGTCTGGTGACGGCCGCGAACGTGTTCCTCGAGTATCCACCGTCCGATATGAACTGAGCGCAGGCCTCACGGGGGCGGCGGGACCAGCACGATGCCGTCGACCCCCGCGCCGCCGCCGTCGCGGGCGATGGCGACCGTGACCGCGCGGGTCGCGCTGATCGCCATCGTGGGATAGAGACCGAATGACGCGAGCCTTCCGATGCCGACCACGGTGTCACCCACGCCCGCGATCTTCCGGGTCTCACTCCGGTCCGCGGTGAAGACGCCGATCGGGGCCGGTCCATGATCGACCGAGGCGACGAAGCCGACGGTGCCCGCCGCGCTCAGCGCCGGCCACAGTCCGAGATAGGAGAACACCCCGCCGCCCGGCGCGGCGTCGCCGAGCGACGCGACCTTGCGCACGCGATCGCCCTCGACCACGAAGATCCCGGCCGCGACGGGTCCCCGCTTGAGGACGGCGTTGAAGGCGATCGCCCCCGTATCGTTGAACGCGATCCGCTCGGACAGCTTGGCGAAGATCCCGCCGATCGGGGCGTCGTCCCCGGCGCCGAGCACCATCCTGATCTTGCCGTCCTCGCTGACGAAGAGGCCGCCGGGGACTGCCGGACCCTCTACGACGGCGGCAAACGCCACGATGCCCTTGGCGTTGACGACGGGCGCACCGAAGCCGGCGAACCCACCGCCCGCCGGGGCCGCGTCTCCCTGCGCGACGACCTTCCGGAGCTTGCCGGCCGACGCCACGTAGATCGCCTCCAGGCTCTCCCTGCCTCGACGAACCGTGGCGAGGAATGCGACGTCGCCGCGGTCGTTGAGCGATGGCGCGTCGACGGACGCGAGGACCCCCGACGGCACGCCGGGTGCGGCCCCGCCCGTGACCGCGACGGTCTTCACCGTGCGCCCCGTGGCGAGGAAAATGCCTTCGACGGTCTTGCCGCCCGCGACCGCGGCCGCAAAGGCGAGCCTGCCGTGCGCGTTGAGCGCCGGAATCGGGTGCCTGCCGAAACCGGAGAAGGTGCCGCCTGCAGGGGAAGGGTCTCCATCCACCACGACCTTGGCGACCTTCCCTTCCGACCACACGAAGAAGCCCTCGCTCGCGCGGCCGCGGAGGATCGTCGCGAAGAAGGCCACGCGTCCCTCGGAGGTGACCGGCGCGACGATCGGGAGGGATTCGACGCTGAAGCGCTCGAACGTGCCCCCGCCCGGGACGGCATCACCGGCGAGCACGACGGGGCGAGCCCGATCGGCGTCGCCGGCGGCGGAGGACCGCGCCGCAAACGGCGCGACGAGCGCCGCGACGATGAGGACCACCAGCGCGAGCATGACGTGACACTATAGGCGAGCCGGTGGGGCTGAACAATGCTGGGACACGGCACGCCTCGGACCGTCCGTCACGTCGGGCTCGGGTTTCTGCTCGTACTCGCCGCCGCGAGCGACACGGAACCCCTCGAGGGTGCGCGCGCGCCCGAGCTCAGCGGCGCGTGCTACTGCAGGGCGACGGCCGAGCTGCGGTGCGTGCCCGACCTGACCGAGCGCGACTGCGCGCGCCGGTGCACGGAGGAGCTGTGCGACGACTGGTTCTGGCTGGAGCGCCGGCCCTGCTGGAATTGGGGCTACGGCGGCTGAGCCGGGCGGTGGGTCTCGCTCGCCTCGTGCGGTCGGTCGCGTTCGTGCTCGCGCTGGCGGGCGCCGCGCTCGCGCCACGCGCCGCCGAGGCGAAGCTGCGGGTGGTGACGACGCTTCCCGACCTCTTCGCCCTGACACGTGCCGTCGCCGGTGACGTGGGGGCGGTCGACCTCATCGCGCGCTTCGGCCAGAACCCGCACGACATGGAGGTGCGGCCGAGCCACATGCTGCTCGTGCGGCGCGCCGACGTCCTGGTCCGGAACGGCCTCGAGGAGGACGCCTGGATCGACGTGATCGTGCGGGGAGCCGCGAACCCGAGGTTGCTTCGCGGCTCCCCGAACGTCGTCGAGGCCTCCCAGGGGATCCGAGTCCTCAAGGTCCCGGCCGGCCACGTCGACCGCTCGCTGGGAGACGTGCACCCGCTGGGCAGCCCGCACTACACGCTCGACCCCGACAACGCGGTGATCGTCACGGGGAACATCGCGGCGGGGCTGGCCCGGGTGGCACCCGAGCACGCACGCGCGTTCGAGGCCAACCGCGCGGCGTTTCTCGACCGGCTCGCCGACGCGCAGCGGCGCTGGCAGGCCGTGCTGGCGCCATTTCGCGGCGCGCGGATCGTGAGCTATCACGATAGCTGGCCGTACTTCTACAGCGCCTTCGGGCTGGTGGAGGGCGGCGTCATCGAGGATCGGCCGGGAATCCCACCGTCGCCGCAGCACGTGGCCGCGCTCATCCGCCAGATGCGCGACGCCGGGGTCACGGTCATCCTGCAGGAGAGCTGGTACCCGCGCGACACCGCCAAGCTCATCGCGCAGGAAACGGGCGCCACGCTGCTGGTCGTTCCCCAGTCACCCGGCGCCGTGAAGGGCACCGAGGACTACATCTCGCACCTGGAGTACCTCGTCGGCGCCATCGCCGACGCCCTCAAGTGACGCTCGGCTCAGCCCTTCCGCATGTAGGCGGGCGCCTCGCTCGTGAGGAAGTCCTCGCGCGGCGGCGCGAAGACGTCCACGACCTCGGTGTCCTCCGGGAACCACGCCTCGTGCTCCACGCCGCCCGCGATGACGCCGACGTCGCCGGCCCGGCACGTCCGCTTCTCGCCGCCCAGGCGGAACTCCATCGTGCCCGAGATCAGCCAGAAGATCTGCTCGTGCGGGTGCGTGTGGGCGGCGGCGTGGGCGCCCGCCTTCATCGACCACCAGACGACCATCTCCTTGTCGCCGACGAGCACGCGGCGCGAGATCTTGTCGGTGATCTTCTCCTCGGGCAGGCGTCGGAGCGCGTGGAAGCCCTTCATGCTCGGCATCGGTGGTGCCTCCTTCGGTATGGTAGACCACGATGAATCCGCGCCGCGACGCTGTCAAGTGACTCGCCGCCCGCGCGCGTGCTAGGCTCGTCCCCCTGACGGACGAGGAGGTGTCATGGCGCGACTGAAGATCGGCGTCATCCCCATCGAGGGCGGCCATTACTATCGCGAGGCGCTCGAAGAGGTCACGCGCGCCGAGGAGCTCGGCTTCGAGTCGGTGTGGATGGAGGAGCACCACGCCGTCACGGACCACTACTGGCCATCACCGCTGACGGTGCTCGCCGGGTTCGCGACGCGGACGTCCCGGGTCACGCTCGGCACCGACATCCTCGTCGCGGCCTTCTACCATCCCGTCCGCCTCGCCGAGGACGTGGCGCTGCTCGACGTGATGTCGAACGGGCGGGTCACGCTCGGCATCGCGATCGGCTACAAGCCGGACGAGTTCGCGCTCTACGGGGTCGAGCTTGAGAAGCGCGGGGCCCGGTTCGAGGAGCAGCTCCGGATCATGACGGGGCTCTGGACGGACGGGCGCGTCAGCTTCAAGGGCCGCTACTACACGGTCGAGGGGCGGCTCGAGCCCCCGCCCGTGCAGCGGCCGCACCCGCCGGTCTGGGTCGGCGGCTGGGGCGAGCTCACGCTCAAGCGGGCCGCGACGCTCGCGGACAACTGGATCCCGGGTCCGACCGCCGATCTCAAGCGCCTCCTCGAGGGGAAGCAGCGGTTCCTCGACAACCGTCGCGCGGCGGGGCGGACGGCGTCGATCACCGAGTGGCCGCTGACCCGCGACGTCATCATCGCGGACACGGATCGGGCGGCGCGGGAGCTCGCCGAGCGACATATCATGGTCGCCTATCGCAAAGAGTACGCGGGCGGCTGGCGCCACCCGTTCATCGACGCCTCCATCGCGACCGATCTGGACAGGCTCATGGCGGACCGCTTCATCATCGGCGGGCCCGAGCACTGCGTCGCCGCGATCAAGCGGTTCGTGGAGGCGTACGGCATGACCCATCTGATCTGCCGCACGTTCTTCCCCGGCATGCCGCACACCCACATCATGCGCGAGCTCGAGCTCATCGCCCGGGAGGTGATGCCGGCGTTTCGCTGAGTCGGCCCGCCCGTCCGCAGGGTTCCCCCTTGGTGTCGTGTAAGTATGTGATATACTAGACGCTTGCCGGTACTACTTCGAGAGACTGGAGTGAGATAGCGATTTCGCAAGCAGCCTGGCGGCTCGATCGCTCGTACCAGTGGAACTACGGCCACGCCCCTGCCCTTCCTCGCGTGCGGCGTGTGCCGTCCGGGCCGGGCGGCCGCCTCTTCAACCACGCGCTGAACTCCCCTCTGGGGATCGCCGCCGGTCCGCTGCTCAACGCCAAGTGGGTCGAAGCCTACGCGCGCCTCGGCTACGACATCCTGACGTACGCCACCGTTCGCTCGGCGTATCGCCCCGCCTGGAGCCTCCCGAACATCCGCTGCGTGGAGAACCAGGAGCCCGCCGCCGTCGTCACCCGGCGGGTCCGGCCCGGGGCCTGCCCCACCCTCGCGGTATCGCTGGGGGAGCCCTCGACCGAGCCAGACGTCTGGCGCAAGGACGTCCGCCGCGCGAGCGAGCGGATCGGACCTGGCCAGATGCTGATCGTGAGCGTGGCGGGCACGCCGGAGCCAGGGCGCGACGCCGAGGCCCTCATCATCGATTACGCGCGCTGCGCGGCGTGGGCGGTCGAGAGCGGCGCGGACGCCGTCGAGCTCCACCTAGCGGTGCCCGACCCGTTCGTCGAGCAACCGCAGATGATCTACGAGAACATCCCGCTCGCCGCCCAGATTCTCCACCGCGTGCGGACGACCGTCGCGCAGCCGGTGCTCGTCAAGCTCGGCGCGTTCAGGAGCCCGCGCGCGCTGCACGAGACGGCGACGAAGCTCGCGCCGTGGACCAGCGGCTTCGTGCTGGTCCACGGCGTGCATCGCCGCGTTCTGGACGAGCGGGGCAATCCCGCGTTCGAGGGGTCGGGACGCGAGTCCGCGAACGTCGTCGGGCCCGACATTTTTTCCATCGCGTCGCGCCAGGTGGAGGAGATGCTCGCCTGGCGCCGGGCGGGGGCGTGGGAACGCGCCGTGCTCGCCGTCGGTGGGATCTCGACCGTCGAGCGCGCCCAGGACCTCGTTCGGGAGGGCGCCGACGCCGCGCTCGTCGCCACGGCGGCGCTCTTCGACCCGCTCCTCGCCGTCCGCTTCCGCCAGGTCCGCGCGACCGCCGTAGCCTAGGTCCGGGAGGCGGGGGGCCGGGAGGCCCTCTTCGACCACGCTCGCACTCATTACGAAAGCTTGAGCTTTCGGGTCCGGACGAGACAACGCCCAGAAGCTACGGGTCTCAGAGGGCCCCCCGGCCCCGCCGCGTTCTGGACCAGGCTACGCGGAACGCGCGAGCAGCAGGTGAATCTGAAGCGCGAGGGCACCGAAGGCAGGGCTCGCCCGGGTCTCGACCGTGCGCGGGCGCGGGAGCGGGACCGGGACGAGCTCGGCGACGCGCCCCGGCCGCGGGGTCAGGACGACGACCCGATCGGCGAGAAAGACCGCTTCCACGATCGAGTGGGTGACGAAGACGATGGTCTTCCGCGTCCGGCTCCCCTCGCCCCACACGCGCAGCAACTCCAGATTGAGCTCGTCGCGCGTCATCGCGTCGAGGGCGCCGAAGGGCTCGTCCATCAGGAGCAGCGGCGGATCGAGGAGCAGCGCCCGGCAGAGCGCGGCGCGCTGCTGCATGCCGCCCGACAGCTCGCGCGGGAGCCTGTCGGCGAAGTCGCCGAGGCCGACGAGTCGCAGGAGCTCGAGCGCGCGGCCACGGAACGCCCCGGGGTCGAGCCCCGCGAGCTCGGCGGGGAGCAGGACGTTCTCGACGATCCGCCGCCACTTCAATAGGATTGGCGCCTGGAACACCATCCCCACGGCCGGGACGGGCCCCGTCACCGCGTGTCCGCCCACCGCGACCCGGCCCGTCGTCGCCGGGCGGAGGCCGGCGATGATCCTGAGGAGCGTCGACTTGCCGCAGCCCGACGGTCCGACCAGCGCGACGAGCTCGCCGCCGTCGACCCTGAACGAGATGGACCGGAGCGCCTCGACGGGGCCCGACGCCGCGCGGTACGTCATCCCGACCCCGTCGAGGACGATCAACGCCTGGGCGGCTCGATCCTCGTCAGGAACTCGTTGGTGAAGACCTCGTCGCAGCCGACCCTGCGCGGCATGTCGGGCATGTAGGTGTTGATGAGCTCCACCGTCGCGCACATCTTGGCGCGGTCCATCCAGCCGATCCCGTGCTTCGCATATCGGTCGGTCTTCATGAGCTCGAGCCCGAGCCTCAGGTTCGGCTCGATCAGCGCGAGGTCGATCTCGGGCACGCGCCGCTTGAAGATCTCGAGCGCGGCTCTGGGGTCGCCCATGACGTCCCGCCAGCCCGTGTAGGAGGCGGCGACGAAGTCGCGCAGGACCCTCGGGCGCTCGTTCAGCGTTTTCTCGCTCGCGATCACCGACATCGAGTAGGTGTCGAAGCCGTGCTTGTGCCACGGCATGCTGGCGACGTTCTCACGGCCGAGGGCCTTCTCGTAGAACGGCAGGCCGGTGAGATAGTCCGCGACGACGTCGACGCGTTTCTCGGCGAGCGTCACGAACTTGGCCGCGGGCTCGATGGTCACCCACGTGACCTTGGACGCGTCGATGCCGTGGAGCTTGGCGAACGCCGGGAAGAGCTGGCGCTGGGCGTCGCCGGGGGGCGCGGCAAGCGTCTTGCCCTCGAGGTCCTTCGGCGTCGCGATGGCGCTCGACTTCCACATCCACATGTTGAGCGGGGTGTTGTCGAAGACGGCGCCCACGATCTTCACCCGAGCGCCCTGCGCGATCCTCGGAATGACGACCGCCGCGTCGGCCAATCCGATGTCGGCGCGGCCGGTATCCACTTTCGCGATGGAGTCCCCGGAGCCTTTCGAGTTTTGAAGCTCCACCTCGAGGCCGCGCGCCCGGTAGTAGCCCTTCTCGAGGGCGACCCAGTACGCCGCGTGGTCGCCCACGGCGAACCAGTTCAGGGCGAAGACGACCTTCTGCGGCGACTGCGCCCCGGGCGCGCCGAGGGCCGCCGCCAGGACCGCGAACGTCGCGAGCATCGCGAGCGTCACGTGTCTCATCGTGTCCTCCTCACGGCGTGTCCGCCCAGGGCGCCCACGCGCGCGCGGCCAGCCCGACCGCACCGTAGAGCCCGAGCCCGATGACCGAGATCCAGGCGAGCGCCGCGAACGCGACGGGCGTGTTCAGGTTCGTTTGCGCATTCACGATGACCATGCCGAGGCCGGCCTGCGAGGCGACGAACTCGCCCACGATCGCGCCCACCACCGCGGCCGTGGCCGTGATCTTGAGCGCGGAGAGCACGTACGGGAGCGCGTTCGGCAGTCGGATCTTCACGAAGACCTTCCACTTCGGCGCCCCGAAGACGCGGCCGAGGTCGAGCAGCTCCTCGTCGATCTGCGTGAGGCCGACGGCGGTGTTGATCACGACGGGGAAGAAGCCGATCAGCGCCGCGATGAGCATGTTGGGCACGACGCCGTAGCCGAGCCAGAGCAGGAAGAGCGGCGCGACCGCGACCTTCGGGAGCGTGTTGACCACCACGAGGAACGGCACGAGCGCGCGCGCCGCGGTGCCCGACCACGCGATCGCCACGCCCAGCGCCACGCCACCCGCCCCCGCGAGCGCGAAGCCGCCGAGGATCTCGAGCGTCGTGACCCAGATATGCGCGTGCCACGGGATCGAGAAGTTCAGCGCGGCGCGGACGACCGCCACCGGACCCGGGAGCAGGTACTCGCGGATCCGCAGGAGCGGCGGCACGACCTGCCAGATCAGGAGCAGCGCGCCGAACAGCACGAGCGAGGGAACGTAGCGCCGAAGGGCTCCCCGCGTCACGGCGCGCCCATGATAGCGCGCGGCGCGTGTGCTACGCTACGGCCCGTGCGCTGGCTGATCGTCCTGCCGTTCGCGCGGCCCGGCCTCATGGGCATGGATTTCGCCGAGGAGCTCAGGGCGCTCGGGCGCCAGGTCCGCACGTTCGCGTATCGCCGGGACAACCCGCTCTACAAGAACCGTGGGACGAAGGCCGCGTACCAGCGCTGGATCCTGCGCCGGCTCGAACGGGTCTGTCTCGCCTGGCGCCCCAGCGTCGTCCTGGTGATCAAGGGCGGGCCGATCACGCCCGCGCTGATCCGGCGCGTGAAGTCGAGGCTCGACATCGCCTTCGTGAATTTCTTTCCCGACAACCCGCTCTGGATGCTGCCCTTCGAGGCGATCGAGGCGTACGACCTCTTCTTCACGAAGGAGCGTTACGCGAAGCGGAGCCTCGAGCAGGTCGGGCTCCGCAACCTCGCGTACCTGCCGATGTACTGCGTTCCGGGCGCGCACCACCCCGTGACGCCGACCGAGGCAGAATCGCGGCGCTGGGGCGCGGGGGTCAGCTTCGTCGGCAACCGCTACCCGTACCGCGAGCGGTTCGTGCGCGAGCTCCTCGCGTACCCGTTGCGCGTGTTTGGCGGCGGCTGGGCGAGCGCCCCGGACCGAGCGGTCCGCGCGATCGCGGGGCCGCCCGTGTTCGGCCGCGAGAAGCTCCTGGTCTACGCGGCGTCCACCGTCTCCCTCAACCACCACCATCCGATGAACGACATCGTGGGCGTGAACACGCGCACCTTCGAGCTCGCGGGGGCCGGGGCGTGCCAGCTCGTGGACCTCAAGGAAGACCTGCGCTCCCTCTTCAAGCCGGGCGAGGAGGTCGTCGCCTACCAGGACCTCGTGGAGCTCAGGAAGGAGCTCGATTTTTACCTGGCGCATCCCGACGAGGCGCGGGCGATCGGCGAGAACGCCCGCCGGCGTGCCCTCGCCGAGCACACGCTGCGTCACCGCGTCGAGGAGATGCTCGCGACGCTCGACGAGCGCCACGGGAGACGCGCGTGACTGACTCGCTGGCGCGGAGCCTCACGTGCGTCGACTGCGCCACCGCC
This sequence comes from Candidatus Rokuibacteriota bacterium, assembly GCA_003220315.1. GTDB lineage: Bacteria > Methylomirabilota > Methylomirabilia > Rokubacteriales > CSP1-6 > 20CM-2-70-11. The sequence continues at coordinate 9,415 of QHSA01000162.1, read as the reverse complement.
CACCCCCTCGCCTACCGGCTCGAGTGTGAGCGGTGTCACGGTCTCCTCGAGCTCACCTACGACCTCGAGCGCATGCGGTCCCTCGGGCCCGCGATCCTCACGGGAACGGGGCTCTGGCGCTATGCGCCCGTCCTCCCCATCGCCGACCCGGCCCATCGCGTGACGCTCGGCGAGGGCGGGACGCCACTCCTCGACGCTCCGCGGCTGGCCCGAGACCTCGGCGTACGCCGCCTGCTCGTGAAGTTCGAGGGCTCCAACCCGACGGGTACGGTGAAGGACCGCTCTTCCGCCACCGCGGTCAGCGCCGCGCTCCAGTTCGGCTACCGGGCGACGTCGGTCGTCAGCTCGGGCAACGCGGGCTCGTCGATCGCCGCCTACGCAGCCCGCGCGGGCCTGCGCGCGCTGATCTTCGCGTACGAGCGCGCCTCCGCGCCGAAGTTACTGCACATGGCGGCGACGACTCCGGATCTGATCGTCTACCAGGGCGTGTACGACGACCTGATCCCGCTCTGGGACCGGCTCGTCGAGGAGCGGCTCTTCTTCGACTGCGGCGCCTCGCGCAACGCCTACAAGCAGGAGGGCAAGAAGACGCTCGCCTACGAGATCGCCGAGCAGACCGGCTGGGTACCGCCCGACGTCGTCGTCGCGCCGGTCGCGGTCGGCGAGACGTTCATCGCGACGGCGCGCGGCTTTCGCGAGATGCACGCGGCTGGCTGGATCAGCCACCCGCCGCGCCTGGTCGCGGCCCAGGCGACGCGGGCGAACGCGATCGCGCGGGCGTTCCGCGAGGGGGCGCCGATCACGCCCCTCAAGATCGGCTACACCGTGGCGGAGGGGCTCGCCGCCGGCAACCCCGGCAAGAAGGGCGACTGGGTGCTCCGCCTCCTGCGCGAGGGCAAGGGGCTCGCGGGCGACGCCGAGGACGCGGAGATCCTGGACGCCCAGCGCCGGCTCGCGCGCACCGAGGGTGTCTGGGCGGGGCCCACGGGCGTCGCGACCCTCGCCGTCCTGATCCGCCTGCTCGCGCGACGGGAGCTCGATCCCGCGCAGACGATCTGCGTCGTCGTCAGCGAGACGGGGCTCAAGACCGAGGCGGAAGTGCCGAGCCGCGCCGGCGCCGCGTTCGACTACGACGCGCTCCGGCGGCTCGTCCACGAGCGTCTCGGCGCCAAGTAACCCCGGCGTCGGCCATGCCGCTTCCAAGACGGTTCTACCTGCGGCCGGCCCGCGCCGTCGCGCGCGATCTCCTCGGCTGCACGCTCGTCTCGCGGCGCGGCCGCGCGATCACGGCCGGGCGCATCGTCGAGGCCGAGGCGTATCTCGGCCCGGAGGACAAGGCGTCACACGCCGCCTTCAGACCCGGCAGCCGCTCGGTCTTCTACGGCGAGGGCGGCATCGCGTACGTGTACCTCAACTACGGGGTCCACTATCTGCTGAACGCGATCGCCGGGCCCGTCGGCCGGCCGGGCTGCGTGCTCATCCGCGCCCTCGAGCCCGTGCTGGGGCTCGCGACCATGGCGCGTCGGCGTCGCGTCGCCCGCGACTCGCCGCGCCTGGCGAGCGGGCCGGGGAACGTCACGCGCGCCCTCGGCATCACGCTCGCCGAGCACGGCGCCGACCTCTCCGCGGGGCGTCTCACGATCGAGCCGCCCGACCGACCGCGCGATTTCCGCATCGCCTCGGGCCCGCGCGTCGGGATCACGCGCTCGGCGGAGCTGCGTCTGCGCTTCTGGATCGTCGGCAACCGCTTCGTGTCGGCGTCGCCGGCCGAGGCGTCACGCCGGTCGCCCGCGGGCGGGGGCCGCGGCCGGGCGGGGAGCCCTCCGAGTCCCGTAGCTCCTGGGCGTCGTTTCGCCGCTGACTGAACGGAGTCGCTATGCGCAGCGAGTGCTCGCGTGGTCGAGGAGGGTTCCCCGCCCGGCCCGAGCCCGAGCCTACAGCGGGTACGGCACGAATTCTTGCGCGATCTCGACGACGCCACCGAACCGCCGTCGCGCCTCGTCCGCCATCGCGGGGAGCTCATCGTGGTAGTCCGCCTCGATGTGCGCCAGGATGAGGCGCCGCACGCCCGCGCGCGCCGCGACGGCCCCGGCCTCGCCCGCCGTCGAGTGGACGCCGAAGCGCCCGCGATCACGGTCGGGGAACGTCGCCTCGTGGATCAGCGTGTCGGCACCCCGCGCGAGGGCCACGACCGCGTCGCACGGCTCCGTGTCGGACGAGTAGACGACGCCGCGCGCGCCCGCGTCCGCGCGGACGGCGAAGTTGGGCATGGAGCCGTGCTCCACGGGCGAGGTCCGCACGACGAGCGGACCGAGCTCGAAGGCGTGGGCGCCCTCGCCGGGCCCGATCGCCTGGACCCAGAGCGAGAACATCCCCGGCCGCTCCCAGACGCCGAAGAGCTTCAGGAGACTCATGAGGGGCTCGACGTGCTCGGGTCGGCACCGCACCACGAGCGGCGTCCGACGCCCGAGCAGAATCAGGTTCTGCACGAGCGCCGGCAGGCCATACGCGTGGTCCGGGTGGAGGTGCGTGACGACCACGTAGGCGACGTCGAGCGGGTTCACGCGCGCGAGTCTGAGCTTCTGCACGGGGCTGCCACCGCAGTCCACGAGCACCGCGCCCTCGGGCCCGACGAACACCAGCGAGGTCGTGTCGCGCGCCGGCGACGGGACGGCGCCGGAGGTGCCGAGGAAGGCGAAGTGGGTCACGGCTCCCGACGGAGCGCGTCGGGGTCGAAGAGCGCGTCGGGCAGGTTCGTGTTGACGTCCACCGAGCGGACGGTAAACAGCATCAGCAGCTTGCCGCCCACAAACAGTTCCTGCCGGTACGGGAAGAAGAAGCCGCCGGGCAGGGGGCGGTGCTCCGAAAACGCCAGGTCGAGCGTCGTGGGACCGGTCGGCAGCGTCTCGCGCGGGACGAACGTGACGAAGCGGATGACCCCGTACTGAGCATCGAGCCAGACCGCGGGGACGTTGCGGTCGCCCGGCCGCGCGCCGATGACCGTGATCGGCCGGTCGCGCACGCGCACGACGTGGCTCACGTCGTCGCGGACGCCGAGCGCCCGCCACTCCGCCAGCAGGTCCGCGGCGCTCCGCCGGACGGGCACGAGCAGCCGCGTCCGGTCGCTCTCGGCCGGGAGGGCGGGCGCCTCGTACACCTTTCCGGCGGACTGGCGGACGAAGACCCGGTCCCCGACGATGAGCCGGACCTCCCGCTGGCCCTCGACGGTCTGCTCGACTCGCTGACGCCGGGGCAGCTTGAAGAGCACCCGCTGCGTGCCCGTCGATTGGGCGTGGCGCCCGCCCGGGTCGTAGAGCGTGAGGTGCTGGACGATCACGAGGTCGGTCACGTTGACGTCCGAGAGGCGGGCGACGAACGCCTCGACGGCGGCCCGGGCGTCCTGCGCCGCGCTCGGAGGGGCGCCGACGCCGAGGGAGGCGAGAAGCAGCAGGAGGACGGCGGCGCGGGCCACGTTATCTGGTTATAATGCCTTACGTATCGTGAACGCAAACCATAAGGAGGGCCCGTGCCCACCGACGCGCTGAACACCGGCATCCTCGCCCTCGTCTGGAACTCGGGGCCGATCGCCAAGGTCGTCCTCGCCGTGCTCCTCGGCTTTTCGATCGTGAGCTGGGCGCTGATCGTGGACAAGGCGTGGCAGTTCCGCCGCATTCACCGCCAGACGATCGAATTCCTCAAGACCTTCCGCGAGGGCCGGCGGCCCTCGATCGTCTACGGGGCGGCGCGGCGGACGCGCGAGAGCCCGCTCTCCCAGCTCTACACGGCGGCGTACCAGGAGGTCTCGGGCCTCGGCGACGTCCCGGACCGCGTCGGCGACGACGCCGACGAGGGGTTGTCCGCCGAGCGGCTCGAGGCGGTCAACCGCGCGCTCCGCCGGGCCGCGGCGCTCGAGGTCGCGCAGCTGGAGCGGTACCTTCCCTTCCTCGCGACCACCGCGAGCGCGACGCCGTTCATCGGGCTCTTCGGGACGGTCTGGGGCGTGATCGCCGCGTTCCACGGCATCGGCCAGCAGGGCTCCGCGAGCCTGGCGGTCGTCGCGCCGGGCATCTCGGAGGCGCTGATCGCGACGGCCGCGGGTCTGGGCGCGGCGATCCCGGCCGTCATCGGTTACAACTACTTCGTGAACCGCGTGAAGCACTGGGCCACGGAGATGGACGGCTTCACACTCGACCTCCTGAACCTCCTGAGTCGGCCCGCGCCGAAGGTGGCGCGTTAGCGATGGCGTTCAGTCCCGAGCCCTCCGGCGCGTCGCGTCGCATCGGCACGAGCCTCGCCGAGATCAACATCATCCCGCTCGTCGACGTCGTGCTCGTGCTCCTGCTCATCTTCATGCTGACCGCGCCCATGATGTACCGCGGCATCGACGTCAACCTGCCGAAGGCCGCGTCCAAGCCGACGGCGGTCGAGGAGCGCATGGTCCTCACGCTGACCCGTGACCACTCATTGTTCCTCAACGACAAGCGCGTCGGATCCGGCGCGCTGGAGACGGCGCTGCGCCAGGCATTCGTCAACCGGAAGGACAAGACGCTCTACCTCAAGGCGGACGCCGCCCTCGCCTACGGCGCCGTGGTGGAGACCATGGACCGCGTGCGCCGCGCAGGGATCGAGCGACTCGGGATGGTGACCGAGCCGGCGCGCGAGCGCTGACGTCCGGCGGCGACCGCTGCCATGCGGCTGCGTGGACGCCTGCACCTCGGTCCGGCCCTCCGGCGGCTCCGGCTGCCCGTCAAGTCCACGGTCGTCTCGGTCGTCTTCCACGCGGCCTTCGCGGGGGCGGTGCTCTGGGGCAACGCGGTGTGGGGTGACAGTCAGTCGAAGCCGGTGATCGTCAACCTCGTCCCGGCCATCGCGGCCGTCGGCGCGCCGCAGGGGCGTCCGGAGATGCCGCCGCGCGCCGAGGAGCCGACCCCGCCCCGGCCGATCCCGACCGATCTGCCACGGCGCGAGGCCTCGCGCGATCTTCCGGCGCGTGAGCTGCCGGCACGCGATCTCCCCGCCCGTGACCTGCCGGACCAGGGCCTGCCGCCCCGCGCGCCGGGATTGCCGCGTCCGAGCGACAAGGAGCTGCCGACCGTCGCGAGCACGCGCACGCCCGCGCCGGCCCCGGCGCCAACCCCCGCGCCGGTGCCCGCCCCGGCCGCGCCGCCGCTCGGCCAGCGCACCGGATCGCCCCAGGGCGTCGGCGCGCTCACGCTCAACGTCACGGACTTCCCGTACGCGTGGTACGTCGCCGCGATCCACCGGAAGATCAAGGAGCGGTGGGACGGCTACGCGCTGGCCGGCCAGCAGCCGGCGGTGATCTTCGAGATCGGGAGGAACGGCGAGCTCAAGCGCGTCGTCGTCGACAAGAGCTCCGGCAACCCGTACTACGACCAGACGGCGATCCGGGCCGTCACCGAGGCCAACCCGTTTCCGCCGCTGCCGGTGGATTTCAAGAAGCCCACCCTGACGATCGGCCTGCAGTTCGCGTACGACCCTACAGCGACGAGGTGATCAGGTGAGACGAACCAGCGTCGTGGTCGTGATCGCCGTCCTCGCCCTCGTGGCCGTGGCCGTCCCATGGTCGCGCACGCCGGCGCCCCGCGCCCAGGGCGTGGACGTCTACATCAACATCACCGGAGGTGGCGCGAAGAAGCTGAACATCGCCGTCCCGGAGTTCACGGTGCTCGCGGGCACGGACACGGCGGGGCTCGGAAAGCTGCTCGCCTCGGTGGCCGGCCAGGACCTCACCTTCTCGGGCCTCTTCAGCGTCGTGGCGGGCACGGGCTCGATCCCGTCGAACAACCCCGAGGCGCTCCGGCAGTCGTGGACCGAATTCGCCGCGGCGGGCGCGCACGCCGCCCTTCACGGGCTGCTCACGCTGCGGGGCGAGCGGCTCGAGACGGAGATGCGTCTGTACGACCTCACGTCCCCCGAGCACCGGCTGATCGCGGCCAAGAAGTTCGAGGGCCCCACGGCGCAGCCGCGGCGGCTCGCGCACAAGATCGCCGACGAGGTCGTGCTGCAGTTCACCGGCGAGCCCGGGGTCGCGGACACGAAGCTCGCGTACGTCGAGGGTCCGGCCGGAGCGAAGGAGATCTGGATCTCGGATTACGACGGCGCCAGCCCCGCGGCCGTCACGAAGAACGGCTCGATCAACCTGATGCCGGTCTGGAGCCCCGACGGCCGCTCGCTCGCCATGACGTCCTTCATGCAGGGCTACCCGGACCTCTACCGCCTCTTCCCGTTCGAGCGCCGCCCCGTGCAGACCCTCGCGGCGTTCGTCGGGATCAACTCGTCGCCGTCGTGGAGCCCGGACGGGCGCTCCCTCGCGGTGACGCTCTCGAAAGACGGCAACCCCGAGATCTACGTCCTCGCGGTCGCCACGGGGACGCTGCGCCGCCTCACCCGGCACGCCGGCATCGACACCGAGCCGGTCTGGTCGCCGACGGGTCAGCAAATCGCGTTCGTGTCCGACCGCAACGGACAGCCGCACCTCTTCGTGATGGATCCGGACGGGTCCAACGTCCGCCAGATCACCTCGACCGGCTTTCACACCCAGCCGCGCTGGTCGCCGAAGGGCGACACGATCGTCTACACGCAGCGAGAGGGCACGCACGACCTCTGGGCGGTGAGCCCGGACGGCTCGAACCCGCGTCGTCTCACCGCCGGTCCCGGCGACAACGAGGGCGCGGCCTGGGCTCCGAATGGGCGTCACCTCGCGTTTCAGTCGAATCGCCTCGGCCGGTGGCAGGTCTTCGCGATGCTGCTCGACGGCTCGCCACCGACACAGATCTCGCAGGGGCCCGCAGAGCACACAAGCCCCTCGTGGTCGCCGCGGCTGCCGTGATAGGATTGCTCGTCGTGAAACGAGACTCGAGGCCCAAAGGAGGCGTCATGGGTAGGCGTGGGGCTCACCTCACGATCATGCTGCTCCTGGTGCTCGGCGTGGTCGCCGCCGGTTGTGCGAAGCGCCCCGCCACGACCTCGGTGGCAGCGCCACCGCCGTCCGCGCCCGCACCCGCCGCGCCTCCGGCCACCCCTGCCCCGGCCCCGAGCACGCCGGCACCGGCCGCTCCGGTTCCGAGCACGCCATCCACGCCGGCGCCGGCGCCTGCGGCGACCACCGCGCGGCCGGCGCCCGCGGAGTTCGCCTCGATTCCGGAGCTGAAGGACATCCACTTCGACTTCGACAAGTACGACATCCGCCCGGACGCCGCGAGGACGCTCGACGCGAACGCCGCGTGGCTGAAGTCGAACGGGAATCAACTCCTCCTCATCGAGGGGCATTGCGACGAGCGGGGCACCAACGAGTACAACCTGGCGCTCGGCGAGCGGCGCGCGAAGTCTGCGATGAACTACCTCGTGTCCCAGGGTGTCCAGGCGAGCCGCATCACGATCATCAGTTACGGCGAGGAGCGACCGCTGTGCACCGAGCACACCGAGACGTGCTGGGCCCAGAACCGACGCGACCACTTCCTGGTCAAGCCCCGCTGACGTCCCTCGACGCCTCCGTGAGGCGGAAGACCGCGCTCCTCCTCGCGCCGCTCCTGATCGCCGGCGGCTGCGCCGGCGCCGCCGAGGTGACCGGCGTCGCGATGCAGCAGGACGTCTTCCAGCTCCGCTCGGAGGTCGCCCGGGCCCAGCAGACGGCCCAGCGCGCGAAGACGGAGCTCGACGGCCTCTCCGTCCAACTCGACCGTCGCGTGCGCGACCAGCAGACGGAGGGCGAGCGTCAGAGCGCCGCGGTAACGCAGCGCCTCGACGGGCTCGCCTCCACGCTCTCGACCTTGAGCGCGCGGCTGGACGAGCTCGCCACTCAGGTCGACGGGCTCGGCCGCCAGCTCCGCGGGGGCGCGCCCGCAGCCGCACGCCCCGCCGCGCCCGCGCCGGCCCCGCCGCCCGCCGCGGCGCCGCTCGCGGCCCCCGTCGCGCCCGCGCGCCCGACGACGGGCGCCCTCCAGCCTCAGGACATTTACCAGGCCGCCTATATCGACTTCAGCAAGGGGAGCTACTCGCTCGCGATCGCTGGCTTTCGCGAGTTCCTGCGGCGCTATCCCGATCACGACCTGGCGGGCAACGCGCAGTACTGGATCGGGGAGGGGTACACGGCGCTCGCGCGGAGCTACGCGAACGCAGACCAGGCGGACAAGGAAGCCGAGTCGCTCAACCAGGCGGTGCAGGAGTTCAGGAAGGTCCTCGCGAACTACCCGCGGGCGGACAAGGCCTCCACCGCGCTCTACAAGGAAGCGCTCGCGCTCATCGAGCTCAAGCAGCCGCAGCAGGCCGCGGCACGGCTGCAGTACCTCGTGGACAATTTCCCACAGGCGGAAGAGACGCCGCTCGCCAAGGAACGGCTCGCGTCGCTGAGGCGGAACGGCTCGCCGCGTTAGCGCGGATCGGCGCTAGTCGTCGAGGCCGAAGACCCACACGACCGTCATGTCGCGCTCGGGCGTGTGGTAGACCATGAGACTCGCGCCGGGATAGTCCGAGTTGGCCGAGTTGACGACCACCGGTGCCTCGAGGACGTGCGGGACTGGGCCCGACTCCCAGAGCATTATCGACACGAGGAAGGCGGCCACGAGCGCGCTCCCAACGGCCAAGCGGGGACGAAGCCACACCGGCTGGAGCGCGCGGACAGGGGTCCAGCGCTTCCCCTGCTCGACACCCCGGACGATTCCTGGCCAGAAGGCGGTCCAGTCGGGCTCCGGTACGCGTCCGGCCTGGCTCAGGACCTCCCGCAGCAGCGCCCGAATCTTGAGGACGCCCTCGGCCTCCCGCTGGCACGCCGTGCAGGCGGCGAGATGGCGCGCCGCCGACTCCGCTCGGGCCCCTTCCAGGGCCCCGTCAAGGTAGGCTCCGATCCGCTTCCGAGTGCGGTAGCAGGTCAGCACGATCGTTGGACGATCGAGCCCCTCGCCCGTATTCTCATGCGGGCATGATACCCGAACAGCCGGCGACGCTCGCGGTCGCCCCGGACGTCGCCCTCGAGAGCCGGCTCGCGGTCCCCCCCGGCGCGCCGGCCGGGGTCGTCATCTGCCATCCCCATCCGCTCTACGGGGGCGACATGGACAACCCCGTCGTGGTCCGCGTCCAACAGGTGTGCGCCGACCTCGGGCTCGCCACCCTGCGCTTCAACTTCCGCGGCGTGGGCGGATCGAGCGGGACTCACGGCGGCGGCGGCGCCGAGCAGGACGACGCGAGGGCCGCGCTCGACGCGCTCTCGGAGGCGACCGGCGCGCGTCCGCTCGCGATCGCCGGCTACTCGTTCGGGGCGTGGGTGGCGGCGCTCGTCGGATACCACGACGCGCGCGTCACGGCGCTCGCACTGATCGCGCCGCCGCTCGCGATGTACGACTTCGGCGGGGTCGAGGGCAAGCGCGTGCCCACGCTCGCGGTGGCCGGCAGCGCCGAC
>QHSA01000233.1 GCA_003220315.1 Candidatus Rokuibacteriota bacterium | reverse complement strand
TCTGCCCCTGAGTTTCGCTCCGCCCCACACGGTAGAACTTCTCGAAGATCCTCCCCAGCTCCTCGGCGGGGATCCCCACCCCCTCGTCCACGACCGAGATCGCGAGCCCCGCGTCGGCGAGCGCCGCGTCGACGGTGATCGCGCGGCGGTCACGCGAGTACTTGATCGCGTTGTCGATCAAGTTGGCCAGCGCCTGGCCGATGGCGTTGGCGTCCATCGGAATCTCGGGCAGGTCGGGCGCCACCCGCGTCTCGACCTTGAACCCCTGCTGGGTGAGGGGGTACGCGAACGCCTCGAGCGTGTCCCGGATCAGGGGCTCGACGGCCGTCGGCACTATGTCGTAGGTCCGTCGCCCGCCCTCGATCCGCGAGAAGTCGAGCACGTTGTCGATGAGCCGCGAGAGCCGCTCGCTCTCGCGCGTGATCACCCGGTAGTACTCCTGGCGTCGCGCCTCGTCGGGCAGCCGTCCCAGCTCGAGCGTCTCACCGAACATGCGGATGACCGACAGCGGCGTCTTCAGGTCGTGCGAGACGTTGGCGACGAAATCGGACTTGAGCTGCGCCATCTCCGCCTCCTGGCGCATGAGCCGCCAGGTGAGGACGAGGCCGACGACGATCACCGCGAGGAGCACGCCGAACGCGGCGGTGAAGATGGCGACCTGTCGCCGCACCGTCTGTCGCGGAGACGCCCCCGGCGGCACGTAGACGGCCACGCTCCAGCTCGGCAGGCCCTCGCGGAAGCTGACCGACAGGACACGCTCGGCCCGCTCGAGGGAGCTGCGGCTGTAGACCGGGCGGCCGCGGTGGTCGATCACAGCGACGATGGTCGGCGACTCGAGCCCGCCGAGAGTCGTCTCGAAGATTTCCCTCCGGAGCGCGTCGAGATCGCGCGAGACGGCCACGAGCACCGGGGCGCCGCGCGACGGGAGGAGGGTCGCGAGGAGCACCTGATCGCTGGAGACGAGTGCGCGCTTGCCTCCACGCTCCCAGAAGCCCGCCGTGATCCCCAGGAGCAGCGGGCGGAAGACGGCGGCGTCGTCGTCCCGCCATGCTCCGGGGTAGACGAGACGGTCGCGCCGGTCGAAGACATAGAGCCGGCGGATGAGGGAGAATTGCGCGACGAGCTCGTCGAGGGCGCGCGCGTCCGCGCTCCCGCGCACGAGCTCCGCCTGGAGTCGGTCGAGGAACGCGTCCTCCGCGTGACGCAGCATCATCTCGACCTTCTCGGCGGCCATCGCGGCGACGTCGCGCGCCTGTTCGCGGAAGAGCAGGTCCGCCGCGGCCTCCCACTGGCGGAGGGACACGTAGCCCAGAACCGCGACGACCGTTGCCGGGGCCACAATGGCGGCGAGCCCGAGGATCGAGAACCACGTCGACGGCGAGCGGGCGCCGATCACGAACCTCCCTCGACGAGGAGCCGCCGGATCACGGCCTCGGTCTCCGCATAGTCGCCCTCGCCGATGTGCCGGTACCGGACGACCCCCTTCCGGTCCACGAGAAGCAGGGTGGGCCACGCTCGCACGCCGAACCGGGTCCAGATCGCGAAGTCGTTGTCCTGCACGACCGGGTAGCGCACGCCGAGCCGCTTCGTCGCGTCGACGACCTTCGCGTGCGGCTTCTCCCAGAAGAACTCCGGGCTGTGGACACCGACGACGGTGAGCCCCAACGACGCGTACCGTTCGTGCCACGCCCGCAACTGCGGGATCACGTTGCGGCAGTTGATTCAGCCGTACGTCCAGAACTCGACGAGGACGACGCGGGCGCGCAGGCCTGGCATCGTCAGGGGGTCGCTGTTGATCCACGGTTGCCCGGCGATGTCCGGAGCCGGGTCGCCGAGCCGCAGCGCCTGGCCGGCGGCCGCCGCGGCGCCGAATCCGACGAGCGCCGCGAGGAGCGCGAGCACGGAGCGTCGATGGCGACGCACGGCTACTGCTTCTTCTCCATCATCATCGTGTCGTCCTGCTTCATCATGTTATCGTCCTTCGTCGTCGCCTTCTCACCCTTCTCCCGCTCGCCCTTCTTCATGCCCTCCGTCTTCATCTCGCCGTTGTGCTTCCTCCGCGTTCCGTCCTGCTTCATCTCGTCCTGCTTCGTCTCGTGTTTCTTCAGCCCGTCCGTCTTCATCGGGTCGCTCTGGGCGAACGTCTCCCCAACGACGCCCGTGATCCCGAAGGACAGCCCGGCCGCTACGACCACCCCCACGCGCGTGAACCAGCCCGTGAGCCTTCGCGCGCCCGCCTCCTTGGATGGGTGGAGCCCCGTTGTGTGGGCGGTGTCATTGTCGACGGGCTGGCGCAGCCGATCGTCAAAACGGTGTGAAATCTTTGTTCCCGCGGCGCGGCGGGAATGGTCAGATGATCTCGTCGGTCCGGGCGGTGGTCTCGCCGAACCGTCCCATCGCGTACGGCGGGAGCCCCCGGTAGACCTCCTCGAGGCGCAGGTTGATCTCTCGGTTCGCAACGGCGAAGAGGCTCTTTCCCTCGCGATCTCCCTCCACGAGGAAGGGGCCGAGTCGCTCGACCTCGAGCACCCAGAGGGCCTGGGCGATTCCGAGCTCCGCGAGCCAGTGAACGTCGACGACGCGCTTGATGCACCGACCGTACGCGGCGCCCATCCCGTACCCCACGGTGGTGAGATAGATGGCGCCGTGCGGCACGAACCACTCGCGGTACGCGAGCTCCGTGAGCCCCGCCTTGCCCACGACGACCCTCGCGCCCGAGCGCTCGAACCACCGGCTCATCGATTTGCCGAAGCGAAAGCTCGCCGTCGCCGTGACGGCCTCGACGGCGTGGGTGCCATCCGGCCTGACGGTCGCGGCGGGAGAGCAGTGGAAATTGACGTTGGTGAGCGTCCGAACGCTGGCGGGAAAGTCCACGCCTTGCTCGACGACCTTGCGATACACACTCTCGCGCGCCGTGTAGAGGACGCCCGAGATGTACACGACGTCGCCGAGCTTGAGGCGCGCGAGGTCGGCCGGGCCGACGGGCGTCCCGAGCTCGACCTCGTCCATCCGCACGTCATCGAGCCGCATCACCGTAACGGGTGTGAACCACATGGGGTCGGCCCGAAACTCGACCCGCCCGTCGGGGTGGATCCGCGCCGTCGCCCGCCGCGACGAGAGACAGAAGCTGTGCATCCCAACGGGCAGCCCGCCGGTGTGCGTGTAGGCGACCTCGATGTGCGTGGCCACGACCAGCGACGTGCCGGCGAACCCCATCGCGCCGATGCCGACGTAGTTGCCGAGCGCCGTGAGCTCCTCCTCGAGGGCCGCGATCGCCGGGTCGGGGTTCCGGCTGCCGACGACCCGCAAGCAGGCCGCTTCCTTGCCCAGGCGCACGCACGTGTCCTTCGAGCCGCCGAGGCCGAGCCCGACGATCGCCGGCTGGCACGCGAGGCCGCGCTTGCCGAACTCCACCAGCGTGTCGACGAAGAACCGCTTGATGCCGGCGACCCCGTCCGTCGGGAAGAGCATGCGGTAGTCGGTGCCGAAGAGCCCGCCCTTGTGGACCGTGGTGACGTCGACCCAGTCCGCCCGCGGCTCGAACGCGTACGTGACCTCGGGCGCGTGGATGCCGACGTTGTTGTCGTGATCCCGCCGTGTGACCGGGTGGACCCGATTGGGCCGGAGGGGGATCGAGGCGGTCGCGTCCGCCGTGGCTCGGCGGAGTGCCCGCTCGAGGGCGACGAACCCTCCCTCGATCACGGCCTCGTTGCCCGCCCGCACGTAGTAGCGCGGGAGGCCCGTGTCGGCGCACATCGGTCGTCGCTCGGCGGTCGCGATGTCCCAGTTCCGCTCCATCTCGGTGAGGACGAAGCGCGCGATCCGGTTCCGCTCGCGCTCACGCGCCTTTCGAACGCCGTCGCGGTAATCGGCCGGAATGTCGATCGCCGCGCGCGCCATGAGCTCGCGCGCTGTATCCTCGATGAGCTTCGCCGGGATGGGCCGCGGCACACGGGTTCTCCGACCCTAGCTTATTACATCGCGGTCGTGTCGGCGCGGAGGCTTCCCGCCGTCGGGAACGAGCCCCCAGGCGCAGTACGCGGCGGCGAGGCCGCCCAGGCCGAGGACCACGAACGCCCAGCCCCAGGTTGTGGGGAACGGGCCGGGCGCGTTCGACAGGTCGAGGATCCGGCCGAACACGATCGGCGCGACCGCGCCGGCGCCGAAGCCGAGGAAGGAGCGCAGCGCGAGCGCGGCGCCCAGATGCGCCGGGCCGACGGTCTCGGTGAGCGCCGTCGAGAGCACCGGCGAGTCGCCGAGGGCCGTGAAGCCATACACGGCGCCCACCGCGGCGATCACGGCGACGGGAAGGCCGATGAGCCAGCCAAACGCGAGCGAGCACACGGCGCTCGTCGCCGCCAGACCGACGAGGACGATCCGGCGACCGAGCCCGTCGGAGAGCCGGCCCATCGAGCTCGACGCCACGAGCCCCATCACGTGGAAGGCCGCGCTGACGTACGACGCGAGCTCGGCGGCGCGGACCGAGCCCGAGCCCGAGACGGCGAAGACCGCGGCGACGAACGCGGGCGTCCAGGCCCACATGCCGAGGAGCTCCCAGGAATGGAAGGTGTAGCCGAGGATGAGGCGGACCGCGGGCCGGTTCCTCAGGACGGCGGTGCCGAACCGCGCCCCCGGGTACCGCCGGTGGAGAACGTTGGGCGTCGCGCGGAGTGCCCACCACAGGACGGCGACGCCCGCGACCGGGCCGGCGGCGCTCGCGAAGAACGAGAGCGGATAGCCGCCCCAGGCGAGCGCCCCGCCCGACACGAGCAGCGAGAGGGCGTAGCCCGCCGACGAGCTCGCGATGAGCCACCCGACGGCCGCGCCACGACGCTCGGCCGGATACCGGTCGGCCAGGAGCATGATCGCCGTCGTATAGCTCCCGCCCTGCGAGAGCGCGACGAGCGTGTAAAGGACGAGGCCAGAGACATAGGAGCGGGCCCAGAGTGCCCAGGCGAGCGCCGAAACCGCGCTGAGCCAGGCCGAGCCGAGGAAGACCCGGCGCGCGCCGACGCGATCGGCGAGCGAGGAGAAGAACAGGAGCGACACGGCGTAGCCGAGCTGGAACCCGGTCGCGATCGACCCCGCGGCCGTCGCCGACATCTCCCACTCCCCGCGGAGGACCGGCAGGGTCGCGGCGTACGTCATGAACACGGACGTCATGAGCATCCGAGCCGCACAGACGGCCAGAAGCCAGCCGTCGACGCTCACGGACGACTGAACGCCCGGCCGATGAACTCGAGGAAGCGGCCCTCCAGCTCCGTCGCGATCGCCTCGGCGACCTCACGGGCCGTGCCGGCTCGCTCCTCGACGGCGCTGCGGGCCCACTGCTCGAGGTACGCCTCCGAGCCCTGAAGGCCGAGCTGCATCGCGACGGAGTCGATGAGGGCCTGGAACCGCTCGCTGAGCTCTCGCGTCACGGTCTCCGTGCCGTCGCGCGCCTCGACGACCGCGGGGATGCCCTTCCACGCGATGATCTGGTACGTGGCCACGCGGTGGCGGGACGCGCGCGCCTACGCGCCGCCCATGAACTGGGCGAGGAGCGTGATCCGGTCACCGGGCTTGAGGGGAGAATCGAGCGAGTGGGCGATGCCGAGCACGGCGTCGTTCACGAGCACCTCGATGTGCTCACCGAGCTCGCTCCCGTGCCAGAGCGCCGCGGCGAGCTCCGGATACCGCGACGACAGGCCCGCGAGGACGCTCCGCACCGTCGCGCCCGGCGTGAGCGGCTCCTCGAGGACGCGCCGCCCCGTGCCGTCGCCGCCGACGAACTTCGTGACCCAGGAGGCGACCTCCACGGGGATCGTCGCCGTCGCGTCCACGCGGCTCATGGGGCCGTTCATTCCACCGCGCTAGCAGCAGGCGGTGAGCAACCGGACCAGCTCGGACACGGTGTCGGACCGCGGCGAGTAGTAGACGAAGCGTTCCTCGCGGCGGCTCTGGACGAGCCCGGCGCGACGCAGGACGTCGAGATGGTGCGAGAGCGTCGGCCCCGGAACTTCCAGCTCGTTCTGGATCTCGCCGGCGGGCACCTCGCGCCCCTCACGCACCAGGAAGAAGAAGATCTCGAGCCGCGTGAGGTGCGCGAGCGCCTTGAGGGCCTCCACGTGGTCCTCCCGCGCCTGGAGTCGCGCGAGCGGTAACGTCTTCACGTTTTTAAATCTATGGAACTATTGGCGCTTCGTCAAGTCCGCCGTGACTCACCGCGCTTCGCGTCGGAGTGACCACCGGTCGAGCGCGGGCTCCGCCCGCGCAATCGATCCTGGGGGGAGGTTTCGGAAGGGGGGCGAAGCCCCCCTCCGAGTCACCTAGCCCGACGTGCGTCGCGCGGTGTCGGGCTGCTCGTTCAGGAATTCGTCCCGCTTGCTCTTGAGCCGCCGCACGAGCTCCTCGTAGGAGGTCGTGCGCACGATCCTGTCGAACTGGGAGCGGTAGTTCGCGATCAGGCTCACGTTCTCGATGAGGACGTCGTAGATGAGCCACCGGTCGCCGCGCCGGAGCAGCCGCGACTCGACCGGCACCTCCGTGCCCTTCTTCGTGACCACCTTCGCGCGGACGATCGCGTTGTCGCCGTCGACCGTCTCGTGGGTGTACTTGATCCGCTCGCCGCCGTACTGCTCGATCCGCGCGATGTACGTGCTCTCGAGCAGGTCGGCGAAGAGCTGGGTGAACTCCTCGCGCTCCGCCGCCGTCCGCGCCGCCCAGTGGCGAGCCAGCGCCCGCTTGGCGGTCTCCGCGACGTCGAAGATCTCGTGGGCGATCTTGCGGACCGCCGCCCGGCGGTCCTGGGGCTGGAGCACGGGGTCCTCGAGCACCTTGATGACCTGCTCGCTGTACTCGCGGAGCTGGTCGGTTGGCGACCCGGCCCGCGCGGGCGCCGACACCCCGGTCACGAGCGCGCACACGAAGAGGATGGTCGCCGTCTTCACCATGACCTGGAGTATACAACGGCACGGCGCGCCGGCTCGCGTACTACCAGCCAGGCAGCGGCCGTCATCAGGGCCACGGCCATGAGGTAGACCGCCCGGACGCCGAGGGCGCCGATCAGGAGGCCGCCCAGGAGCGGCCCGAGGATGCCGCGGACGCCGGCGAGGGTCGCGCCGATCGCCACGTACTGGGCCGCGCGCGCGGGGCCCGCGATGTCGATCACGACCACCATCCACACGAGGTCGAGCCCGACCCCGACCAGCGCGTCCGTCACCGAGCTGGCGACGAGCACCCAGGGGTCCCAGGCGAGCGCGCAGATCGCCGGCGTCGCCGCGCCGACGAGGTACATCATCCACAGCGCGTCGAGACTCGAGCGCCGGTCCACGAGTCCGCCCCACCACGCGCTACCGACCAGCGTCGCCGCGGCCGCCGTCGCCGCAAAGACACCGACCTGCGCCGCGCTCACGTGCAGGACATCGACGAGGAGCAGCGGATGGGCGGGCGTCTGGATCCAGCAGCCGGCGCCGAAGAGGAACGACGCGACCAGCAGCCGCCGGAACACGTCGTCGTCCCTGACCGCCGCCCAGGCCTGACGAAGGCCGCCGACGGTCGGCGCCCCAGCACGCGCGGCCGCCGGAACGGGCAGGTGCCGTTGGCGCAGGCTCGCGGCCATTCCCAGCACCGCCGCGCCCGGGAAGATCACGCGATAGTCCACGCGCTCGAAGAGCTGACCCGCGGCGAGCGCGAGCCCGATGCCGAGCGCGGCACCCGCCATCCTGACGAGGCCCAGGGCGCGCCCACGCGCGGCACGCGGGTAGAGGCGCTCGACCACGGCGGCCTGCGCGGGGCCCGCGGCCGCGCCGAAGACATTCGCCGCCACGACGAGGCTCACCAACGACCACGCGGAGGATGCCAGGGGCGCCAGGAGGAACAGGCCGCGCGCGACGAAGGACGGCCACACCAGGTAGGGCAACGGCGGGCGGCCGCCGAGCGCGCGCGCCCACGCGAGCGAGAGGAGTAGGCAGGCGCCTCCGGCCGCCGACATGACCGAGAGCTGGAGCGGCGTGGCGCCGAGCTCGCGTCGGAGGATCAGGCCGATGAACGGCGTCGTCACGCTCGCGAAAACGGCGAACAGGAGCGCCGCCGAGACGTCGATGCGGAGCGCGCGCCGGATCTCCGGGTTGAAAGGCGGAGGTCTCATCTCGACCCCATTATGTCGTATCCTCGGCGGCGTGACGACGCATCCGAGCGCACCGCCCGACCTCACCGGTCAGGTCGCCCTCGTGACGGGCGCCGGCCGCGGCATCGGGCAGGCGATCGCCCTGGGTCTGGCGGCCGTGGGCGCCGACGTGGCGGCGGTCGACCTCGAGTCGCCCCTCGAGACGCGCGCCCGCGTCGAAGCCCTGACACGGCGCTGCCTCGCGATCTCGGCCGATGTCGCCGACCGGGCGGCGGTGGAGGCGGCGGTGGCGCGCACGCTCACCGAGCTCGGACGGCTCGACGTCGTCGTGAATAACGCCGGGATCGGCGAGCGCCTCGCGCTCGAGGACCTCGACGACGCCACGCTCCAGCGGGTACTCGACGTCATCCTCAAGGGCACGATCCTCGTGAGTCAGGCGGCGTATCCGCACCTCAAGGCGCGGGGCGGCGCGATCGTCAACATCGCCTCGGTGTCGGGCATGGCGGGCGGGGCCGTGTCGCGACCGGCCGACGCGGGCGAGACGCGCGACGGCCTCCGGACCGGACCGGCGTACGCCGCGGCCAAGGGCGGCGTCATCGCCTTCACCCGCTGGCTCGCCAAGGACGCGGGACGCCATGGGGTGCGCGTGAACGCCGTCGCGCCGGGTCCGGTCCAGACGGAGATGACCAGAGGCTTCGACTACAACGTCGTGGCCCAGCCGATCTCCCGCATGGGGCACCCCGACGACGTCGCGCAGGCGGTGGTCTACCTGGCCTCCTCGATGTCGAACTTCGTCACCGGCCAGGTCGTCGTCGTCGACGGCGGCGTCGTCCTCGATTAGGAGCCTGAGGGCCTTCCTCAGCGGACCGTTCCCGTGACGGGGAGCTCGATCTCCGAATGACGCGGGTCGTCGGTTCGAATCCGGATCGTCCCCGAGAACGGCCCCGGTTTCAGGCGCGCCGGCGCGAGCCCGACGTCGAGGCGAAATGTGCCGCTCGGGCCCTGGGGCGAGCGGTCGATCGACAACGTCTCGACGTCGGGTGTGACCGACAGGATCCGGAAGGACCCCGCGCGCTTCTTGAGCAGGACCGTCTGTGTGAGCAACGCGATGAGACCGGGCTCTCTGGCGACCCGATCGAGTGAGACCTCACCAAAGTCGACGCGGTCCGGACTCGCATACAGGTCGGCCTTGAGGGAAAGGTGGACGGGGATCGAGAGAACGCGTGCCTCCGCGCTGTTCGTCTCGAGGGTGAGACTTCCTTCATACCGGCCGGGAGCCAGACCCGGCGCCGGCCGCACGCGAACTTCGTAGACTTTTCCCGGTTCGACGGGATGAACCGAGGCCTGGAAGAACGCGGCTCCGGGCTCGATCCGCGTGACTGCGAGGGCCGTCGCCTCGTTGTTGACGACACGGAGAGCCGCCTGGGCGTCTTCATCTTTGAACGCGCTCAGGAAGATCGCACCGAACGGCTGCAGATCGATCGGCGATCGGACCTGACCCGTCAGCCGAAGGATCGTATTCGGGGACGCGGGGTCGCTCGTACGGACGACGGCCTCCGCTTCGACCACGCCCTTGAATCCCGCGGTGTTCCACTCGAGGAAGATCTCGCCGGTCGCTCCCGGGGCGACGACCGG
>QHSA01000232.1 GCA_003220315.1 Candidatus Rokuibacteriota bacterium | reverse complement strand
CGAGATGACCGATCCCGCCGGCGGCTTCTACTCCGCCCAGGACGCCGACTCCGAGGGTCACGAGGGGAAGTTCTTCGTCTGGAGCATGGAGGAGCTGCGCGAGGCGCTCGGGGAGGCCGACGCCCGAGCGGCGGCGCAGTACTGGGGAGTCGACCGCGGGCCGAACTTCGAGGGGAAGAACATCCTGTCCCTGGCGGGGGCGCCCGACCCCGAGCGGATCGCGCCCAGCCGGAAGCGGCTCTACGAGACGCGCGAGCGGCGGGTTCATCCCGGCCTCGACGACAAGGTGCTCGCCGCGTGGAACGGGCTCGCGTGCCGCGCGTTCGCCGAGGCGGGCCGGGCCCTCGGCCGGCCCGACTACGTCGCGGCCGCGGTGAAGAACGCCGAGTTCATCCTCGGCGCGATGCGCCCGGGCGGTCGGCTCCTCAGGACGTGGAAGGGCGGCCAGGCGAAGCTCAAGGGCTACCTCGAGGATCACGCGATGGTCGCCGCGGCCCTGGTCGACGTCTACGAGGCGACGTTCGACCGCCGCTGGCTCGACGAGGCGCGCGGGCTCGGCGAGGAGATGCTGCGGCTCTTCTGGGACGAGCGGCTCGAGGGCTTCTACGATACCGGGGGCGACCACGAGCGGCTGATCGTGCGCCCGCGGAACCTCTTCGACAACGCGGTGCCGTGCGGGAGCTCGGTGGCGATCGAGACGCTCTTGCGGCTCGCGATCCTGACGGGCGAGTCGAGCTACGAGACCGCCGCGTTGAAGGCGCTCAGGCCGATGGCCGATCTCATGGCGCGTCACGCCTCGGGCTTCGGGCGCTTCCTGTGCGCCCTCGACTTCCATCTGGGACCCGTCGCCGAGGTCGCGCTGGTCGCTCCGCCCGGCGGGAACGGCCTGGCGCCGCTCACCGCCGAGGTCTTCGGCCGCTACCTGCCGAACCGCGTGGTCGCAGGCATCGTCGCGGGCGACCCGAAGGGCACCGAGGGCATCCCGCTCCTCCAGAATCGCGAGGCCGTCGGCGGGCGGCCGACCGCGTACGTGTGTCGGAACTACGCGTGCGAGCTTCCCGTCACCGACCGCGACTCACTCGCCCGCCAGCTCGACGCCGTCTGATCGGGGCGTCTCGCCGCGTTCCCGCTCGGGTCACTACAGGCGGCAGGGCGCGAGTCCGCGAACCCTAGCGGGAGTGCCTCGTCGTCGCGGGGGAGCGCCCAAGAAGTTTGGTCCGGCGCGGCCCGAGGACCTAGAGTTGATGTAACCCATTTCGACCGAGGGAGGACCAGCATGGCCGACGCCAGACCTGCCGCAGCGACGCCCACCACGACGCGGTGCGCGCGATGCCAGACAGCGCTGAGCGAGGGCGACCGCGTCACGGCGCAGGATCGCGTCTTCTGCCGCTCCTGTTACGAGGTGTTGAAGCGGGAAGTCCGGCGCAGCGTCGCGAGCATCTCGGAGGACATCAATTATCCGATGGCGCTGCTCGGCGCCGTCCTGGGCGGCGCTTTGGGGGTGCTCGCCTGGTGGGGCTTCACCGTGCTCACGAAGATCGGCTTCGGCCTCGTGGCGGTGGCGATCGGGTTCCTCGTCGGCCAGGGCGCCGCGCGCTTCGCCGGCGGTAAGCGCAGCGTGGGGCTGCAGGTGCTCGCGGTCGTGGTCGGCGCGCTCTCGTTCCTCGTGGCCGCCTACCTGGTCAACATGACGTTCATCAACGAGGTGCTCGCGCAGAAGGGCCAGGCGTGGCGCGTGCCGTTCCCGCCCGCCAGCCCCGGCATGTTCTACCAGGTCCTGGCCGTGAACTTCGGCGTGATGAAGCTCGTCTTCCTCGCGATCGTGGTCTACGAGGCCTGGATCATCCCGCGTCCCCCCAAGCTGACGACGGCGGCGTGACCGCGGCGGGCGACGGCGGGGACCGTGCGCGGGAGATCGAGAACCTGCGCGCGGTGTACCAGAGCCTCCAGCGTTCGGGGCCTCAGGAGGCCACGCGCCCTTCGCGCGGCCGGGGCGCCGCGGCGGGCGCCGCCGGTGCCGGTCTCCTCTTCGTCCTGGGCAAGGCCAAGGTCCTCGGCTTCCTCGCGGGCGTCCTCAAGTGGAAGACCCTCGCGACGATGCTGCTCTCGATCGGCGCCTACGCCATGGAGTGGGGCTGGCTGTTCGCCGTCGGCTTCGTCCTGCTGATCTTCGTCCACGAGATCGGCCACGCGGTCGCGCTGCGGGTCGAGGGCATTCCGGCGGGCGCGCCCGTGTTCATTCCGTTCGTCGGCGCCTTCGTCGCGATGCACGGCCGGCCCCGGGACGCCGGCGTCGAGGCGCGGGTCGCGATGGCGGGCCCGATCGTGGGCTCCGTCGCCGCGTGGGCGGTGCTCGCCGCCGGACTCGCGCTCGAGCAACGGCTCCTGGTGGCGCTCGGGCACACCGCGGTCCTGCTGAACCTGTTCAACCTCGTCCCGGTGCCGCCGCTCGACGGCGGCCGAATCGCGGGCGCCTTCACGCGTACCGCCTGGGTGGTCGGCTATGCCGTCGGCGTCGGCGCGCTGCTCGTGACCGGATCGCCCGTGCTCCTCCTCGTGCTGGTGGTCGGCCTCTGGACGCTCGTGCGTCGCTGGCGCGACCCCGTGCCCGGCGGGGACGCTCTGCCGCGCCGCCAGCGCGCGCTGATCGCGCTCGCCTACGCGGCGCTCGTCGTCGGTCTCGTCGCGACGCTTTCGCTGGGCGCGTGAGCGCGTCCGCCACGCGGCACTCGGCCGAACGGCCCATGGCTCGCCGGTATCGAATTCGACGCATTGCTTTGAATCAGTCCGCCGGGTAGCCTCGGGCTGTGGGCACGTTCCGTGTGGCGATCGAGATTGGCGACGCAGCTGGTGAGTCCTGGGAGACGGTCGAGGCGCTCGTCGACACGGGCGCGACCTACACGACCGTTCCGGCCGCGCTGCTCCGGCGGCTCGGCGTCACGCCCCATGTCCGCGACACCTTCGTGCTCGCGGACGGCCGGCGCGTCGAGCACGACATCGGCCAAAGCTGGATCCGCGTGGGCGGCCGCGCCGTGGTCACGCTTCTCGTCTTCGCGGCGCCCGAGGCGCCGCCGCTCCTCGGCGCCTACGCGCTCGAAGGTCTCCGCCTCGCGCCCGATCCTATCGGCCGCCGCCTGGTCCCCGTCCCGGGTCTGCTGATGGAGTTCGTGACGTAAGCCGCACCCGGTGTCGATCCCGCGCGTTGGCCTTCGGCCCGCCTCCGGGTACACTCCCCCTGTCGGGAGGGAGCCCATGACCGAGGCGGGCAAGCGCGAAATCGTCTGGCGGCCCACGAAGGAATACGTCGAGCGCTCGCGCATCGGGCGCTTCATGCGCGCCCACCAGATCGGCTCGCTGGAAGAGCTCCAGCGGCGGAGCATCGTGGACCCGGAGTGGTACTGGGACGCCGTCGTGCGCGACCTCGGCGTCCGCTGGACTCGCCCGTACGAGCGCGTGCTGGACAGCGCGCGCGGGATCCAGTGGCCCCGCTGGTTCCCGGGCGGGCTCCTGAACTTCGCCGACAACTGCGTCGACAAGAACGTCGACGCCGGCCGCGGCGACAAGCCCGCGATCATCTGGGAGGGGGACGACGGCCAGAGCCGGACGCTGACCTACCGCGAGCTCGCGCGCGAGGTGAATCGCCTGGCGAACGCCCTGACGCGTCTCGGGGTCGCCGAGGGCGACCGCGTCGGCGTGTTCCTCCCGATGTCGCCCGAGGCCGCGATCGCCACGCTCGCGGTTGTGAGGATCGGCGCGGTCTACACGCCGTGCTTCTCGGGATACGGCGCCCAGGCCGTTGCCTCGCGGCTTCAGGATTGCGAGGCGAAGGCGCTCGTCACGGCCGACGGCTTCCATCGCCGCGGCCAGGTCGTGAAGATGAAGGAGACCGCCGACGAGGCCGTCGCCGCGTCGCCGAGCGTCAAGCACGTCGTGATTTACCGGCGGCTCGGCCGCGAGGTTCCGTGGACGGCGGGGCGCGATCTCTGGTGGCACGACCTCGTCGCCAAGGAATCGGACCGGTGCCCCGCGCTCCCGGTCGAGGCCGACCGACCGTGCCTGATCATCTACACGTCGGGGACGACCGGGCGCCCGAAGGGGGCCGTGCTCACTCACGGCGGATTCCTGCTGAAGACCGGGAGCGACTTCGCCTACTGTCACGACGTCGGCGAGGCCGACCGCCTCTTCTGGCTCACCGACCTCGGCTGGCTCATGGGCCCCATGCTGATCACGGCGGGGCTCTTTCACGGCGGCACGGCCGTGCTCTTCGAGGGCGTGCAGGACTACCCGAAGCCCGACCGCCTCTGGGCCATCGTCGAGCGCCACCAGGTGACCGTCATGGGCCTCTCGCCGACCGCGGTGCGCAGCCTCATGCCCCACGGCGCCGAGCACGTCCACGCGCACGAGCTCTCCTCGCTGCGCATCCTGGGCTCGACGGGCGAGCCCTGGAACCCCGAGCCCTACCGGTGGCTCTTCGAGAACGTCGGCAAGGCGCGCCTGCCGATCATCAACTACACGGGCGGGACCGAGATCTCGGGCGGGATCCTCGGCTGCTTCCCCATCGCGCCGATCAAGCCGTGCTCCTTCGCGGGGATCATCCCGGGCATGGCCGCGGAGGTCTTCGACGAGACGGGCCGACCCGTGCGCGGCCAGGTCGGCGAGCTCGTCGTTACGGCGCCGTGGCCGGGCATGACGCAGGGCTTCTGGAAGGACCCGGCGCGCTACGAGGAGACGTACTGGTCCCGCTGGAAGGACGTCTGGGTGCACGGCGACTGGGCGCTGATCGACGACGACGGGTTCTGGTTCCTCCAGGGGCGCTCCGACGACACGCTCAAGATCGCGGGCAAGCGCCTCGGCCCCGCGGAGGTCGAGTCGGTGCTGGTCGGCCATCCGGCGGTGGCGGAGGCGGGCGTCGTCGGCGTACCCCATCCGGTGAAGGGCGAGGCGATCGTCTGCTTCGTGGTTCTGAGATCGGGCCAGTCGCCGTCGGACGCGCTCCGCGCTGAGCTCACCGAGCGGGTCGCCACGCAGATGGGCAAGGCGCTCCGCCCCGAGCGCGTGCTCTTCGCGCGCGATCTCCCGAAGACGCGCAGCGCCAAGATCATGCGCCGCGTGATCCGCGCGACCTATCTCGGCAAGGAGCCGGGCGATCTCTCGTCGCTCGAGAACCCAGGGGCTGTCAAGGCCATCAAGGAGGCGTCATGACGAAGCGATTCCCCGCCACGGTCGCCGCGGCGCTCGCCGCCGTCGCCGCACTCGCCACCCAGGCCCAGCCCCAGGCGCCCGTCAGGGAGATCACGAAGCTCGCGGGCGAGGTCTACCGGTTCAGGAACAACAACCACTACTCCGTGTTCGCGGTGACGCCGGCGGGCGTGATCGCCACCGACCCGATCAACGCGGAGGCGGCTCGCTGGCTCAAGGACGAGATCAGGAAGCGCTTCGCCCAGCCGGTCCGATACCTGGTGTATAGCCACGACCACGCCGACCACATCGCCGGCGGCGAGGTGTTCGCCGACACGGCGGTCGTCGCCGCCCACGCGAACGCGAAGCGGACCATCGTCGCCGAGAAGCGCCCCACGGCCGTGCCCCAGGTGACGTTCGCGTCCGAGATGTCCATCGAACTCGGCGGCACGGTGGTCGAGCTCGCCTATGTCGGACGGAACCACTCGGACAACTCGATCGTGATGCGCTTTCCCAAGGAGCGGCTCCTCTTTGCCGTGGACTTCATCCCGGTGGAGAGCCTGGCCTTCCGCGACTTCCCCGACGCCTACATCCAGGACTGGATCGACTCGCTCCAGCGGGTGGAAGCGATGGACTTCGACGTGCTCGTGCCCGGCCATGGGCCGCTCGGCCGGAAGGAGCACGTGCGCATGTTCCGCGAGTACATGGAAGAGCTCCGCGACGAGGTGCTCCGGCACGCGCGCGAGGGCAAGTCAGTGGACGAGGTGAAGCAGCTCGTGAAGATGCCCAAGTACGCGACGTGGACGAACTACGAGCAGTGGCTCACCCTCAACGTCGAGGGCATGTACCGCCACGTCCAGATGCACCGCCGGCCCAACTGACGGCGCCCGCGGTGGTATACTTCGCTTGACGTCGTGGGGGGAGGATTCCTGAGAACCGGGTGCGGCCCGGGACCCCTCGAACCTGATCCGGATAATACCGGCGAAGGGAACACGGCGCGCGTGACGGTACGGCCGCACCCGAACGGGGTCGCGGCCGTTTTGTTTATGTGGTCGTGCGAGCCGCAGCACGTCGCGGGGCCGCAGTGCGAGCCGGAGGACGTCGCGGGGCTGGGGCCCCGCCGTCCGAGGCGAGGCTATAATCGGGCCCCGCCGTGCGAGGCGAGTCTGTGATGAAGATCATCGTGAACGGCAAGGCGCACGAGGTCGCCGACGGTCTTTCGGTCGAGGGGCTCCTGACGCACCTCGGCGTCACGCGCGAGTACACCGCGGTGGCGGTGAACCGCGAGGTCACGCCCAAGAGCGCCTACGCGGCGACGCGCCTCTACGAGGGCGACAGGGTAGAAATCGTGCGACCGATGGGTGGCGGTGCGAGCTGAGCGGCGTCGAGCCG
>QHSA01000161.1 GCA_003220315.1 Candidatus Rokuibacteriota bacterium | reverse complement strand
GTTCGAATCTCCGGTCCTCCGCCAAACTTCTCGGGGATTTGAGTACTGAGAATCGCGGAAGATCGGAGAGACGGAGAAGTCCCCGAGCGCCGTGGCCGGCTTGCGGTCGGGCTGCGCGCCGACCTCGCCCTGTGGGCGGTCGCGCATCCCGCACGAACTGGCCTAGTGGATGGGCGGCAATCCCTGCGCGGGGGCGAGCAAGGACGGCATCCCCAGACGCTTGCGCTGACCCTGCGGCGGACCTGCTTGTGCAGGTGCGGGAGCTACATTAGTATCCCCGAACATTGGCGGTGCTGACGGTCGTAGCACCGCTCGAGGGGCCGGCGGCCAGGTCGGTGCGGCTCCGATCCTCGAGACCGTGAAAGGACGTTTCTGGGTCGGCGGGTACCGGAAGTCCTTCATGAGCGCCGGACGCGCGCCGCCGACGCTCGAGACGGCGTCGCACGGCCACAGCCACTCGAACTCAGGGAGGGTCACGCATGCGAAAACTTCTCAGCGCTGCCCTGGCCGTCGCGGCATGGGGCCTGGTCGGCGGCCCGGTCGGTTCCAGCCCCGCGGCGGCCGAGACCATCAAGATCGCCCATTCCACCTGGGTGGGCTATGGGCCGCTCTACATCGCGCGCGACAGAGGCTTCTTCAAGAATCACGGCGTCGAGGTCGAGCTTACGGTGATGGAGGATCCGAAGCTGCGCTTCACCGCGCTGCGCGCCGGGCAGATCAACGTCATCGCGAGCACGGTCGACACGGCGCTGCTCTACCTCAAGAAGCCGGACGACTTCAAATATGTGGCGGCGATCGACGATTCGAACGGCGGCGACGGTATCGTCGCGACCAGGGACATCCAGTCGATCAAGGATCTCAAAGGCAAGAAGGTCGCGGTCAACGAGGGCTCGGTGTCCCAGTTCTATCTCAACGTGCTGCTGGCCAAGGCCGGCCTCAAGGAATCCGACCTGCAGACAGTCAACATGACGGCGGCGGACGCGGGGAGCGCTTTCGTGGCGAAGAAAGTCGACGCAGCGGTGACCTGGGAGCCCTGGCTCAGCCGCGGCAAGGCGAGCGAGCACGGCCATCTCCTAACCGACAGCTCGAAGACGCCCGGCCTGATCACCGACGTGTTCATCGTTCCGAAGGAGTTCGTCGCCACGCATAAGAAGGAGCTCAAGGGCATTGTCGCGGCGTGGAACGAGGCCGTTGCCTATCAGCGCGCCCATCCCGACGAGGCCAATCAGATCATGGCCAAGGGCGTGGGCGGTTGGCTCAAGGACCCGAAGGTGTTCGCCGAGACGCTGACCGGCATCAAGTTCTACGGCGCCGAGGACAACAAGAACTTCTTCGGCACCAAAGCCAACCCGGGCCCGCTCTCCCAGACCGTCAAGGAGGCCATCGACGTCTGGTCCAGCCACGGCAAGATCCAGGTGAAGACGACGCCGAGCGATCTTATCGACTACGAATTCGTCAACGAATGATCGCCTCGTTCCTCGAGGCGTATACCGCACCGAAAAGGGAGATCCCACGGCGGGTTTACCTCACGGTGAGTACGCTCGTGGGGCTCTGCAGCCTGCTCGCCTGGTGCACGCTCAGCTATGGCGGGCTGGTGCGCTCGGATTTCCTGCCGACCCCCGTCGCCGTCGTCCAGGCGGGCATCGACATGGCCCGGGACGGCTCGCTCTTCGTGAACACGGCGGCGAGTGTCACCGAGATCATGGCGGGCTTCATCGTCGCCTCGTTGATCTCGGTGCCGCTCGGCATCCTGATGGGCAGCTTCAAGATCGTCGAGGCGGCGGTCGAGCCGGTCACCAATTTCGTTCGCTATCTCCCGGTCTCGGCCCTGATCCCATTGCTCATCCTCTGGGTCGGCATCGGCATCGAGGAAAAGATCACCGTCATCTTCATCGGCACCTTCTTCCAACAGCTCATTCTGATCGCCGACGTCTCGCGCGGCGTCTCCCAGGATCTGCTCGACGTCTCCTACACGCTCGGCGCGGATCGGCGGACGGTGGTGACGCGTGTGCTGATCCCTGCCACCATGCCGGGCGTCATGGACACGCTCCGGGTGACCCTCGGCTGGGCCTGGACCTATCTCGTGGTCGCCGAGCTGGTCGCCGGCAACAAGGGGCTCGGCTATCTCATCCTCAACGCCTCGCGCGGGCTGTTCACCGACCAGATCTTCCTCGGCATCATGGTGATCGGCCTGCTCGGCCTGATTTCCGACCAGCTCTTCAAGTTCATCCGGGATTGGCTGCTGCCCTGGGCCAGCAACCCCTGAGGCACGCGGTCCGCCGAACATGGGCAAGCTGCGCATTGACAACGTCATCCTGCGCTTCACGCCGCGGATGGGACACCCAGTCACGGCACTCGACCGCATCTCCCTCGAGGTCGACGAGAACGAGTTCTCGGTCATCGTCGGCCCGTCGGGCTGCGGCAAATCCAGCCTGTTACGGCTGGTCGCCGGCTTGATTCAGCCGACGGCGGGCGCCATCTATCTGGACGGCAAGCTGGTCACCAAGCCGGGCAAGGACCGCGGCATGGTGTTCCAGTCCTACACCCTGTTTCCCTGGCTCACCGTGCAGGACAACCTCGAGTTCGGCCTTAAGATCGGCGGCATGGCCGCCGACGAGCGCGCCGCAGTCGCGCGCCGCTTCATCGCGGAAGTCGGCCTCGAAGGCTTCGAGCGCGCCTACCCCAAGCAACTCTCGGGCGGCATGATGCAGCGCGTGGCACTTGCTCGGGCGCTTGCCAACGACCCCGACATCCTGCTCATGGACGAGCCGTTCGGCGCCCTCGACAGCCAGACCCGCTCGCTCATGCAGGAGCTCCTGCTCAAGATCTGGGAGCATTCGCACAAGACGGTGCTCTTCATCACCCACGACATCGACGAGGCAATCCGGCTCGGTGACCGGGTTTACGTCATGACGGCCCGGCCAGGCCGCATCAAGGAGGAGGTCGCGATCGACATCTCGCGTCCCCGCTCGGTCGATGTGCTGACGGCGGACGAGTTCATCGCCATCAAGCGGCGGATCATGACGCTGATCCGCGAAGAGGCGGTCCGCGCGATGAGCTGAGGAGCAGCCGCGAGATCGGGAGGTGTCGATGAAGAGGCCCTTGGGGGTGCGAATCCCTCGCCCTCCGCCACTCAAATGCGGGAAGATCGTCCTGGCGGTGCCGGAGGTCAATAGACGTGGATCACGACCGCGAACGCCTTCGCGACCTCAGTGCTCGGCTGATGAAGCTTCACCGCGCACTTCTAGACCGTGAGCGGCGTAGATACGAAGACCGGCGCGGGTCGATTCCGTCAGGCGAGCTGCTTCAGGTTGTCATAACGGACCCGCAGTTCGCCTGGCTGCGGTCGCTTTCGGTGATGGTCGCGGAGATTGACGCGACCGTGGATGCGGGCGACCCGATGACGGAGGAGACCGTCGCCAGAATGTTCCAGGGCGCGTACCGGTTGCTCAAAGCCGGAGGCGACAGCGAGTTCCAACTCAAGTACCTTGACGCGCTGCAGGACTCTCCGGATGTTGTGATGGCGCATGCCGAAGTGAGCCGAGTGCTCCCGGCATCGCTCTCGTCGAAAGGGCCATCCTAGGGCCGCGTCCTACGCGGCGTCCATCGGGCCATGCTTTGCCCTCTTGTGCCGCCCCAGATGCATCGGGAGGGCGAAGACGCGGTGACACTCTGGACACGCGAGAGCGTCAGTCCGATGACTGCGTCGCTCCAGTATCTGGCGCTCAGGCTCGGGGACTCCGAGCATGCGCCGGATCGTCGCGATTCGATCGCTCGGGATGCGCTTTCTGGCGATGCGCGCTAAGCGCGCCGCCTCGGTTTCCTGACGAGCGAACTTTGCTGAGAGCTTGATGCCCATCGTGTCTGAACGCTCCCAATCTGGTCGACGAGAAGCTCTGGCTGCGGCTGGTGCGGCATTCTCGCGAGGGCGAGCCGTCGCCCACGCGTCACTAGATTATAAACAAAATTATGAGCAAAACGCGCGCTGCACGGGAGGGGCGAACGTACCAGGGAGACCCCGGCGGCGCCCCGGGCGCCCAGTGCTATACTGGCTCGCGCGATGTCTGGCGACGGCCCGAAGACAGCGTACGAGCTCGCGATGGAGCGGTTGCGCCAGAAGGACCGGGAGTCCGCGGTCGAGGAGCAGCGCCCGCTCACAGACGCGCAGAAGGTCAGCATCGCCGAGGCGCGAAACGTCTACCAGGCCAAGGTCGCCGAGCGCGAGATCCTCCACCAGGATGCGCTCGCCAAGGCGAAGAGCCACGAGGAAATCGAGAAGCTCAGCAAAGAGATGGGGCGCGACCTCGAGCGGCTGGCTGGCGAGCGTGACCGGAAGATCGACGAGATCAGGAAGCGCGGGTAGGGTCGAGCCGCCGCCTCCCTGATCGTCTCGTCTGCCCCCCATGCCGATCGCCCGCGTGAATGGCGTCTCGCTCTACTACGAAGTCGCCGGGCGCGGCGCCCCGCTCGTGCTCGTCCACGGCTTCGCGTGCGGCATCCGGAGCTGGGACCCCCAGGTTCGCGCGCTGTCGCGGTACCGCCGCGTGATCGCCTACGACGTGCGCGGCCACGGGCTGTCGGACGCGCCGCCCGAGGCCGCGGCGTACTCCCAGGCGACGTCGGTCGCCGATCTGCACGCGCTCCTCGCGCACCTGAAGATCGGGCGTGCGGTCGTCGGAGGACTCTCCATGGGCGGGAACATTGCGCTGAACTTCGCCCTCGCCCATCCAGCCATGGTCAGCGCGCTGATCGTCGCCGACACCGGCGCCGGCTCCGAGGCGGCCGGCGACTGGGCCGCGGGACTGCGCGCGTTCGCGGACGTCCTGAACCGTGGCGGCGTGGAGGCATTCGCCGACATGGCGGTCGCGCACCCGCTCTTCGCCCGCTACGTGGCCCAGGGGCCGGAGGCCGAGCGGCTCGTCCGTTCCTGTCTCATGACCCATCGGGCCCGGGGCCTCGCCCACACCGCCCTCGAGGTCTTAGCCAAGCGGCCGAGCATCTACAGCCTCGACGCGCGCTTGCGCGCGCTGGGCGTGCCCACGCTCCTGATCGTCGGCGAGTACGACACGCCCTGCCTGAAGCCCCACCGATTCATGGCCGACGTCATGCCGAAGGCGCGGCACGTCGTCCTGCGTGGCGTGGGCCACCTGACGAATCTGGAAGCGCCTGCGGCGTTCAACGCCGCGGTGAAGAGCTTCCTCCGGCTCCGCGCCGCGCTCCGACCAGGTCACTAGCCCAGGCTTCAGCACGCCGGACTCGCGGCTGCACCAGGCTGGTGCAGTTGCACCAAAGTGGTGCAAGGCACCCGCGCCGCGCCGCCGGGCCACGGGACAACGGAACAAGAGAAATCAAAAGGACTTCGCCAACTCGCGCGCGAGTGGCACCGCCATTGCGATTCCGCCGAGCGGGTTGCGGGCGCGAACCTTCCGGAAATCGGCGACGACCTCTTGCACGCGGTGAGGTGGCCCTGATGGGCGACAAGGCGCAGACGCCGGCGCGAATCCTCGTCATCGACGACGATTCAGGAAACGTCAGGCTCCTCGAGCGGTTCCTCAAAGACGCCGGGTACCGCGACGTTCAGAGCACGACCGACTCACGGAAGGCGCCTGCGCTCTACCAGACCTTCCAACCGGATCTCATCCTGCTCGATCTCATGATGCCGTACCTCGACGGGGTGGCCGTGATCCAGCAGCTCTCCATTCCCGAGGACGTCTATCTCCCGGTGCTCGTGCTGACCGCGGACGTGACGCTCGAGGCCAAGCAGCGCGCCCTGGCCGCCGGCGCGAAAGACTTCCTGGCCAAGCCGTTTGACCGGCTCGAAGTCCTCCTGCGGATCAAGAACCTGCTCGACACTCGGCGGCTCTATCTCGAGCTCGAGCGCCACAACCGATCGCTCGAGCAGACGGTCCTGGAGCGAACCCAGCAATTTCTGCGGAGCGAGAAGCTCGCCACGATGGGATCCCTGCTCGCCGGTGTCGCGCACGAGCTCAACAACCCCCTGGCGGTCCTCATGGGACAAACGCATCTCATGCGAGAAGTCGTCCGGGACGGACCTCTCCGCCAGCGAACCGAGCAGATCCGCGCGGCGGCCGAGCGCTGCGCGCGCATCGTGCGCAACTTCCTCGCGATGGCCCGCCAGCCGCCGCCGGAGCGTCATGAGGTGGCCCTCAATCAAGTGGTTCGAGAGGCGGTCGAGCTCCTCGCCTACGAGCTGCGGACCGACAACATCGAGGCCGTCCTCGATCTGGCGGACGACCTCCCCGTCCTCTGGGCCGACGCCCACCAACTCCACCAGGTCGTGGTCAATCTCGTCGCGAACGCGCATCAGGCGATGCGGAGCCTGCCCGCCGCGCGCCGGATCACCATCACGACCCGCTTCGCCCGTGAGCGGGCGCGTGTCCAGCTCGCGATCGCCGACACCGGCCCCGGGATCCCGCGCGACATTCAGGCCAAGATCTTTGAGCCGTTCTTCACGACCAAGCCGCCGGGCCAGGGGACGGGCCTCGGGCTCTCGCTGTGCCAGGGGATCGTCGAGGAGCACGGCGGCACGATCGCGGTCGCCAGCGGAGCCGGCGAGGGAGCCGCCTTCCAGATCGAGTTCCCGATCCTGACGCGCCCCCTCGGGCCCACGCGAGCGGCCGGGGCGACCGTGCTCCCCACCCTTCCCCCGATCGGCGCCAAGGCGATCCTCGTCGTTGACGATGAACCAGAGATCGCCGGGGTGCTCGCCGAAGCCCTGGAGCGGATGGGACATCACGTCGAGGTTGCACTGGGCGGCGATAGGGCGTTGGAGCTCCTCACGCAGCGAACCTATGACCTGGTCCTCAGCGACACCAAGATGCCGGGCGTCGACGGCGTCGGTCTCTATCGTGAAATCGAGCGCCGATTTCCCGCGCTGCGTGAGCGAGTGGTGTTCCTGACGGGGGATGTCCTCGATCCTGAGAAGCGGGCCTTCATCGAGCGCGCGGGGCTGCCGTTTCTGACGAAGCCCTTCGATGTCGAGGAGGTTCGGCGGGTCGTCCACCAGGTCCTCGCCGGTGGCGGGCAACGTCGGTGAAACTCAGGTGGATGGCGGGGCGTCGGCGGGCGGCCCTCCCGAGAGGGCGAGCGCGACAAGATGCTCGAGGCGTGGGAAGTCGAACGGCTTGGGGACATACGCGAAGACGCCGGCGCTCAGCGCTTCACCGGCGGCCTCGGCGTCGTCATTGGCTGTGACCATGAGCACCGGGACCCGTATCTTGTTCTGACGCATTTTCTTCAGTAGCTCGAGGCCGTCCATGCGCGGCATACGCATGTCGAGCAGGACAAGGTCGAATTGCGTGCGGCGGAGGAGGGGAACCGCCTTGACCCCATCGGTCGCCGTCTCGACCTCATAGTCGTGGCCGTGCTCCAGGCCCGTGAAGAACTCCTGCAGGAGCTGGATGATCTCGGGGTCATCCTCGACGATCAGAACCCGCTTGGACACTCTGGCAGTATACCTAACCAATAGCCGCGCGAAGCACTCGTTGGTCACGTCGAGGTCGTCACGGGCCCCGCCGAGTCGCCGCGGGGAATCGGCTAAGATAGGCGCCACCGTCGAACCCCAGAGGAGTCCGCGATCGCATGAGGAGGAACCGTCCATGACGACCGTAGGCGCGACGGCCCCGGCGCCACTCGAGGAGCTCCTGCGCACCCGTGTGGCCCGGTTCGTGGAACGCGTGCCCGACTGGGACGCCTTCGCCGACGCGCGGGTGGAGGGCTACCGGCGGGCCCAGCATCGCTACATCGGCGCGGGCGCGTCCGGGAAGACCGACGTCCGCGCGATCCCGGCCGAGCACTTCACCCTCAGCGTGATGTTCGTGCCGCCGGGGCAGGGCAACGCGGCCCACCGCCACGAGGTCGAGGAGGTGTTCTTCGTCCTCGAGGGCAAGGTGAAGGTCTTCTTCGAGGACGGCGCCGGCCACCGCGCGGAGACAGTGCTCGGACGCTGGGACTGCGTCTCCGCACCCGTCGACGTCGTCCACGGCTTCGAGAACATCGGGCTCGAGGCCGCCTGGATCCAGGTGATGCTCGGGCGCGCCCGCCCCGACCTCATGTCCTACGCCGATCCCGGGCTCCAGGCGAAGCGCGACGCGCACCTCGGGGCGACGCGCGCGTGACGGTCGGCGTGTCCGTCAAGCGCAAGGAAGACGCGCGCCTCCTCGTCGGCGCGGGCCGCTACCTCGACGACCTCACGGCCCCCGGGCTTCTGCACCTCGCGGTCGTTCGGAGCCCGCATCCCCACGCGCGCGTCCTCGCCGTCGACCGGCGCGCGGCGCTCGCGGGCGCGGGGACGGTCGCGGTGCTCACCGTCGACGACCTGCCCGAGTTGGCCGGGTCGATCCCGCCGCTCGTGCCGACACCGACGATCCGGTCGTATGCCCACGCGGTGCTAGCCGGGCCGGTCGTCCGCCACGCCGGCGAGGCCGTGGTGGTTGTCGTCGCGGAGGATCGGTACCGCGCCGCCGACGCCGCCGAGCGGGTCCGCGTCGAGTACGAGGTGCTGCCGGCGGCCACGACGCCCGCGTCGGCGCTCGCCCGCGGCGCGCCGCGTGTTCACCCCGACTGGCCCGACAATCTTGCCGGCCGGAACTGCGTCGTGGTCGGCGACCCCGACCGAGGCTTCGCCGAGGCCGCGGTGGTCGTCGAGGGCGACTTCGTCTATCCCCGGATGACCGGCGTGCCGATCGAAGCGCGCGGCGTGTTCGCCGTTGTCGACCCGCTGAGCGGGGTGCTCAGCGTCTGGAGCTCGACCCAGGTGCCGTTCGCCGTGCGCAGCGCCATCGCCAGGGTCCTCGGACTCCCCGAGGATCGCGTGCGCGTGCGCACGCCAGAGGTCGGCGGCGGGTTCGGCGTCAAGGGTCACGCCTATCCGGAGGACGTGCTGGTCCCCGCCGTCGCCCGTGCGCTCGGTCGCCCCGTCAAGTGGACCGAGACCCGGTCCGAGCACTTCCTGACGGCGGCCGGCGATCGCGACCAGGCGCATCACGCACGCATGGCGGTTCGGCGCGACGGCACGATCGTGGCACTCGAAACACGCTTCACGCGTGACCACGGCGCCTACCCCACGCTCGGCGAGGCCATCACGCTCAATACGATCAACCATCTGCCCGGCCCCTACCGGGTGCCCGCCTACCGGGCGACCGGCGACAACGTCGTCACCCACAAGACGTTCATCGCCGCGTACCGCGGCGCCGGGCGCCCCGAGGCCGCCCTCGTCCTCGACCGCCTGCTCGACCGCGCCGCCCGCGGTCTCGGGATGGACCCGGCCGAGCTGCGCCGGCGCAACATGATCCGCCCCGACGAGATGCCGTATCGTTCGGGCCTCTCCTACCGCGACGGCGTGCCGATCGCCTACGATCCCGCCGACTACGTGAGCGGCTTCGACCGGCTGCTCGGGCGCCTGGACTACGCCGGCTGGCGCAAGCGGCAGCGCGAGCGCCGCGGGAGTGACCGGCCCCTCGGTGTCGGCCTCTCGGTCTATGTCGAGGGCACCGGGCTCGGGCCTTTCGAGGGCGCCGACGTGCGCGTGGACCCGGGCGGGACCGTCTTCGTGCGCGTGGGGGTGGCGGCGCAGGGCCAGGCCCACGAGACCACGCTCGCCCAGATCTGCGCCGAGCGCCTGGGGGTGCCCCTCGCGCACGTCGTCGTCCTCGGCGGCGACACGGAGCTCGTCGGCTTCGGCATGGGAACGATCGCGAGCCGGGTCGCGGCGGTGGCCGGGCCCGCCGTCGCGAAGAGCGCCGACGAGGTCGCGCGTCGGGCGCAGCTCGTCGCCGCGGAACAGCTCGAGTGTGCGCCGGAGGATGTCGTCCTCGCCGAGGGCCGGGCGTCGGTGCGGGGCGTGCCCGACCGCGGCCTCCCGCTCGGCGCGGTCGCGCGCGCCGCCGTGCGGAGCCGCGCGCTCGCGAGCCGCGGGAGCCCGGGCCTCTCGGCGTGCGGGTTCTTCTACCCGGACAGCGTGACGTGGGCGTTCGGTGCTCACGGCGCCGCCGTCGAAGTCGACGTCGAGACGGGGGCGGTGCGGCTGCTCGCGTACGCCGCGGTGCACGACTGCGGGCGGGCCATCAACCCGATGGTCGTGGAAGGTCAGGTCCACGGAGGTATCGCGCAGGGGATCGGCGCGGGTCTCCAGGAGGAGCTGATGTACGACGACGCGGGGCAGCTCCTCACCGCCACGTTGATGGACTACGCGCTGCCCCGCGCCGACCAGGTGCCTCCGCTCGGCGTCGAGCACCTCGAGCACGCGTCGGCGGTGAACGCGCTCGGGATCAAGGGCGTAGGCGAGAGCGGCGTCATCGCGCCGGGCGCCGCCATCGCGGGTGCCGTCGAGGATGCGCTCGCAGAGTACGGGGTGACGGTGGACCGTATCCCGCTCACGCCCGCCCGCGTGTTCGAGCTGCTGCGCAGCGCCCGGCGCAGGCACTCGTGACGCGGGTCGTCGCCCCGTAGTCGTCCTGGCACGTGCCCATCCGCTCCGTCCCAGAACCGCGCGGAATCTCGTGGACGCCCCTGTGGCACCCCCCTTGCACGATCCGCAACGATAGTTCTGCGAGCCGGAGGCGTGCCATGACCTGTCCGCGCTGCCAAGAAGCCGAGGCGTCGAGCGAGCGGTGTCCCAGGTGTGGCGTGGTCGTCGCCACCTACCTGGCTGCGCTCGAGAAGATGCGGCGGACACCCGCGCCCCGTCCGTCCGCGCCCGCAGCTCCTCTGGTGCCGGCCGCCGCGTCGGGCGGCGTCTACGCCCTCTCCTTCCACGGCCACGCCGGCACGCTGTTCGGGATCCAGATCGTGAACATGCTCCGGGCGCTCCTGACCCTGGGCGGCTACTACTTCTGGGGCAAGGCGAGAGTGCGGTCCTACGTCTTCGGCCAGACCGCGCTCGAGGGTGACCGGTTCGCCTACCACGGGACGGGTGGCGAGCTGGCCCGCGGGTTCGCGAGAGCGATGGCCTTCTTCATCCTGCCGGTGATCGCGCTCAACCTGCTGCCGCGGCTCCTCGGCGCCGGCCCGCTCCTCGAGCGCTCCGCGCAGCTCCTGGGGTACGTGGTCGTGTCGGTGTTCATGCCGATCGCCGCGGTCGGCGCGCACCGCTACCGGTTGAGCCGCACGTCGTGGCGGGGCATCCGCTTCTCGTTCCGCGGACGCACCCGGGACTTCGTCAAGCTCTTCATCGGCGGCTCGATGCTCACGACGCTCACCCTGGGCCTCTACTATCCGGTGTTCGACACCCGACGGCGCGCCTTCATGGTGGCGCACGCGCACTTCGGCAACCGCCCCTTCGGCTTCGACGGGAACGGCCGGCAACTCCTGCTTCCATTCGTCGTGGCGGTCCTCCTCACGGTGCCGACGCTCGGGCTCGGCTGGTTCTGGTACGTGGCACGGAAGCGCCGTTACTTCTGGGAGCACACGACCTTCGACCGTGCGCGGTTCCGCTCCACCGTGACGGGACGCCTGCTCCTGAACCTCGTGGGCGGTAATGTGCTGCTGCTCATGGTGACGCTCGGTCTCGGTTGGCCGTGGGTGCTCGTCCGAAACGCGCGGTTCGCCTGCGACACCGTGAGGCTCGCCGGGGCGCTCGACCTCGCGGGCGTCGTGCAGGCCCCCCAGAGCGAGGCCGCTACCGGCGATGCGCTCTCGACATTCCTTGGGATGGACGTCGGCATCGCGTAGCCATGGCGACGGTCTTCGCCGCGCACTATCTCGACGGGCAGACCCCCGTGCGCCGGCGCGCCTCGGTCCGCGTTGCCGCGACCGGGCTCGAGATCGCGGTGGAGGGCGGCGCGACGCTGTGGTGGCCGCTTGGCGCGATCCGTCAAACGCAGGGAATCTACGCCGGCGAGCAGATCCGTCTCGAGCGCGGCGGGGCGATGCCGGAGACCCTCCTGGTGGACGACCCGGCCCTGCTGGTCACCCTGCGCGGCATCGGGGCGGCGGGCCGGCGGTTCCGTGGGCCGCGTCGTCCGAGTCTCCGTGTGCTCGTCACGGCCCTCGCGGCGCTCGCGGTGGTCGCCGTCGGCGGCGCCCTCCACGTCTGGGGCATTCCCGCCGCGTCGAGCGTCGTGGCGTCGATCCTTCCGGTCTCGTGGGAGGACCGGATCGGCCGGGCCGCGGTCGCCCAGCTCGCGCCGAGCGAGCGGCGATGCCTGGACCCCGCCCTCCAGGCGACGGTCGACGCCATCGTCGCCCGGCTCGTCGTGCGGGCGCCCGACACGTACCGCATCCGCGTCACGATCGTGGACCATCCGGCCGTCAACGCGTTCGCCGCGCCCGGCGGCCACATCGTCGTCCTGCGCGGGCTGCTCGAGCGCACCCGCACGCCCGAGGAGCTGGCCGGGGTCCTCGCCCACGAGATCCAGCACGTCTACCATCGGCACCCGACCCGGCTCGTCGTGCAGCACACCTCCGCCGGGCTCCTGGCGGCCGCGGTGGCCGGCGACGTGAGCGCGCTGATGGCGTATAGCCTGGAAGCCGCCCGGATTCTCGGCACGCTACGTTACTCGCGCCAGTACGAGGCGGAGGCGGACGCCGCCGGGCTCCGCATGCTGGCGACCGCGCGGGTCGATCCGCGCGGCCTGAGCTCGTTCCTCGGCCAGCTCGTCCCCGCGGAGAAGGGCGCGCCGCCGACGCTCGCTTACTTTGCCTCCCATCCGGCGACCGCGGAGCGGATCACCACGCTGCAGCGCCTGGCTGCCGAGGTCCGGGACACGCCGACCCCGATCGTGACGAGCCGCGACTGGAAGGACATCGCCCGGCTGTGCGGTGCGTGACGAGCCGGGTGGACGTGTTCCGCCCCGAGCGTCGTAGCATCACGTCGCGCCCCGTGTAACTGCCCGTCAGCGCGTCCTGGCTCAGAGGACACCGGAGAGAGCCCCCCAGCAATTCGACTCGAATCGGGTCCGCTCGAGGCGGGTGGGTTGATTCGATGGGCCTCAGGCAGTATAGGAAGGGAGCGGGAGCCGCGCTCCCGCAGCACAAGGAAAGAGGGGTTGAGCATGAAGGCACGCCTCGCATGGCTGATCGCAGGGCTCATGGTCGTCCACGGCGTCTCGCTGGCTCTGGCCGCCAACCTTGCCGAGAAGGTCAAGGTCGAGCTCGAGAGCACCGAGCGCCACGCCGGGATGGAGCCGGGGACGTACGTGTGTGCCGCCGGCCACCTCCACGTCCGGGGCACGGTGCAGAACCTCGCCGACGTCCCACTGGGGCCGATCAAGGTCGCCGGCCGAGCGCTCGACTCCGCCGGCAAGGTCCTGGGCACGGCGACGGCCTCGACCGAGCAGCGAAAGCTCAGTCCCGGCGCGAAAGCTGGATTCGACCTGGAATTCGTCACCGTCACCGGGCCGCGGATCCAGCAGGTGAAGAAGCACGAGATCAAGGTCGTCGACGCTCCGGTCGCGCGCTGACGACCCCGGCGACTGAGGAGGCCTCGATGGGGCACACGCTCGAACAGTTCGCGGCCGCCTGTCACCGCATCCTCGCGACGGAACCCGGGCCCGGGGGTCGCCAGAAGGTGTGCGCGCTCGTCCAGGAGGTCCTGAAGGACGAGGCATTCATCGCCAGGCATCTCGGCGACGGCGTGCCGGAGCGCAAGATCCTGTACGAGGACTCGCAACTCGGCTTCTGCGTTCTCGCTCACGTCTACACGGGCGCCAAGGAGAGCCAGCCGCACGACCATGGGCCGTCGTGGGCGATCTACGGCCAGGCTCGGGGGGAGACCGTGATGAGCGACTGGGCGGTCGTCGAGCCCGCCGCCCAGGCCAAGCCGGGCAGAGTGCGCCCCGTCAGGAGCTACACCCTGAAGCCGGGGATGGCGCACGTCTACAACGAAGGCGACGTCCACTCCCCGCGACGCGACGGCCCGACCCGGCTGATCCGTATCGAAGGCACGAACATGGACAAGGTACGGCGCTTCGCTTACGAGCGCGGCTAACCTGAGGGGCGCGAAGCCCTACAGCGGGACGCCCGCGCCCTCCGACAAACTGAGGGACCATGCTTGCCTGAGTCGCATCTTGATCTCATGGAGCAGCTTGACACTGTGGTCGTCGCAGATTCCGTGCGACTCGAGCGAGCCGTCGCACGAGTCTTCCTCGCGGAGCAAGGCTGGCCGCCCTTCCTTCTGGCACCACGCGCACACAACCCTCATCAACCCCTCCCCTAGTGTCCGGCAACCAATCTCTCAGTCCCCTTGCACCCTGCCAAGGTGGCGCGCGGGCGGTCTTCCGACAATTAGGTAAATCCTGGAAAACGCGAGGGGAGAACCCAGGTGCTGCAGTCGGTCTCAGGGCCTGGAGGAGAGTGGAGAACCGGGGCGCAGACTCCCCGCGCTGTAGACGATTCGACCTCCAACGATCGTCAGTTCGGCCGTGATGTCCTTGATCCGGTCCTCGGAGCACGTCAGGGGGTTGTCCGACATCACGACGAGGTCGGCAACCTTGCCGGGCTCGAGCGAGCCCTTTTCACCTTCCTCGAATGTGAGATAGGCCCCCTCGAGCGTCGCCGCCCGCAAGGCCTCCTCTCGTGACAGACGCTGCCCGGGCGCGACGATGCGGCGAGACGAGCGCTCGCGCCTCGCGACCGCGTGCCAGATCGGGTGGAACATCGAGGTCGGCACGTTGTCGGTCGCGAGCGCGACGTGGACACCCGCGTCGCGGAGGCTCCGGAGCGGGACGATCGAGTCCTCGGCGTCGGCGCCCAGGCGTGAGCGGAGGAGGTCGCCCTCCTTGAAGAGGTAGCGGTTCGTGTGGGTCGTGACGACCACGCCGAGGTCGCGGAGAGAGGCGATCTCGCCGGCGGTGAGGGTGCTGATGTGCTCGACGACCCAGCGTCGGTCGCGGATGGGCACGATACGGTTCACCTCCGCGTACAGGTCGAGGAGGTCGGTCCCCATGCTCGCGATGCGGATCTCGCGCCGCGCGGCCTCGAGCAGCATCTCCCGGAGCGCAGAGCGCGGCAGTGCCGCGTCGTAGGCGAAGCCGGCCCAACCCGTGTACGGCATCGCCCGCGCGCGCACCACGTTGTCGGGAGTCGGATTCCCTTCGGCGACGAGGCCCGCGACGCGGAGGAAAGCGTCGCCGGCGCCACGGCCGGCGATTCGCGCCTGCCAGGCGTCGAGCCGCGCTCGCATCGATACGGGATCGCTCGCGCCCCACGAGGGGCTCAGGAGCAGATGGGCCCGCACCGTCAGCTCTCGGCGATCGGCGAGCGCCTCGTACGCGCGGAGCACCTCCTCGGCGACGCCATGGCCCTCGACGACGCTGGTCGTTCCCGTGGCGTTGTAGATCCGCATCGAGTCTCTGAGCGCCCGCACGCGCTCGGCATGGCTGAAGCGCGGCGCCGTGGCCATCAGGGAGAGCTCGACGAGTGGCACGGGGGTCTCCTCGACGAAGACGCCCGTCGGCTCGCCGCGTGGGTCCTTCTCGATCGTCACGCCTTCCCACGGAGGCACGGTCTCGCGGGTGATCCCCGCGCGCCGCAGAGCCTCGCTGTTGGCGATCGAGACGAGCGGGAGCGTGTGGCGCCAGTAGCCCCAGATCGCGCGGATGTAGACGGGGTTCCGCGGGGCGACGCGGTCCAGCTCCCAGCGCGTCGGGAACCGCCCCTCCTTGAGGTTCTGCGGCACATCGAAGTAGTAGGGCGGGTCGCCGAGCGGCATCGTCACGATCCACTCGCCGGGCGCCGCCACTCGCACCAGGGCCTCGATGCGCTGGAGCACGTCCTCGATCGAGGCGGCGCCGGCGAGCGAGGGACAGACCGTCTTGAGACCTTCGCGGTCCATGTGGGCGTGGGCGTCGACGAGGCCCGGGACGACGGCGCGGCCGCCGAGGTCGATCAAGCAGGTGTAGCCATGGGCGAGCGCGCGGACCTCGGCATTTCCCCCCACGGCGACGATGCGGTCGTCGGCGACGGCCACGGCCTCCGCGAGGCGGAAGGCGGGGTCGATCGTGATGACCGTCCCCCCGTGGAGGATCAGATCAGCGGCCAACGCGGTGAGCGACGCAGTGGGCGAGCGCGACCGGCGCGCCGTCCTCGGTGGTGACCTCGATCTCGTAGAATCCGGCCCGGCGCCCCTGCTTCTTCTCCCGCCCCTCGGCGATCAGCGTCGCGTCCGGCGTCACCGCGTCGAGGAACGCGATCGTGACGTTGAGCGCGACCGCCGCCTCGCCGTGGGAATTGCACGCGGCGCCGAAGGCGACGTCGGCGAGGGCGAAGATGACGCTGCCGTGCGGGTAGCCCTGGAAGTTCACCATGTGAGGCTGGAGCCGGAGGCGCACGCGGCAGTAGCCACGGCGCAGGTCGAGGTACTGGATGCCGAGCGCGGCGGCCCAGGGATCCTGCTGGATGCGCTCCCGGAGCTCGGCGCGGATCTCGGGGTAGTCAGACGCGCTCACAGGCTCCCATGTTACAACTTGAGCCCGTGACCGATCTCCCGCGGTGACCCAGAGGAGGAAGCGATGAGGACGCCAGTGATGCTCGGGGTGCTGGCCGCCCTGGTCTTCGTGTCGGGTCCGGCGCGAACGGCGACGGGGGAGGTGCGGGGCGGCACCATCCGCATCGGCATGGATGCCGACATGACGACGATGGACCCGCATCGGTCGACCGCCGCCGTCGACCGCCAGGTCTACAACAATCTCTACGGCAAGCTCGTGGACATCGATGCCAAGTTCGGGATCGTCCCGCAGCTCGCCCAGTCGTGGGAGATCAGAAACGGCGGGCTGACCTACGTCTTCAAGCTCCGCAAGGGCGTCAAGTTCCACGACGGCAGCGACTTCACCGCCGAGATCGTCAAGTGGAACTTCGACCGAATGCGCGATCCGGCGCTCGCCTCGCCCCGTCGCAGCGAGATCGCGCCGGTGAAGGAGGTCAGGGTCGTCGACGCCGCCACGGTCGAGGTGACGCTGACGGCGCCCTTCTCGCCGTTCCTCTCGGTCCTGACCGACCGCGCGGGCATGATGGTCTCGAGGGCCGCCGTCGAGAAGTACGGGGAGGACTACGCGCGCAACCCGGTCGGGACCGGGCCGTTCCGCTTCGTCGAGTGGGTGAAGGACGACCATCTCACGCTCAAGCGCTTCGACGGGTATTGGGACGCATCGCTCCCGCACCTCGACGAGATCGTCTACCGGCCGGTCCCCGACCACTCGGTCCGCTTCGCCGCGATGCGGACCGGGCAGATCGACGTCATGCACCAGATCGCGCCGAAGGACGTCGCCGCCGCGCGCGCCGAGCGCGGTCTCAAGGTCTCGGAGATCGC
This sequence comes from Candidatus Rokuibacteriota bacterium, assembly GCA_003220315.1. Classification (GTDB taxonomy): domain Bacteria; phylum Methylomirabilota; class Methylomirabilia; order Rokubacteriales; family CSP1-6; genus 20CM-2-70-11. Next base: position 4,467 of record QHSA01000161.1, on the reverse strand, counting down.
GAGCCTCTGGTGGCAGGCGATCCACCTCAACAACCAGGTGCCCCCCTTCAACGTGAAGGCGGTCCGTCAGGCGATCTGGTACGCCGTGGACCGCGCCGTGATCCAGCGCGTCGTGTACTACGGCCAGGGCGCCCCCGCGTGGGGGCCGTTCCCGCCGAGCATGTGGGCCCAGGACCGAGAATTCACGGACTGGAAGCGCGACGTCGCCAGGGCGAAGGCGAAGCTCGCCGAGGGCGGGATGCCGAACGGGTTCAGCTTCGCCGTCAAGGGCTGGAACCAGCCGACTCACGTTCAGGAGCTCCAGATCGTCCAGGCACAGCTCAAGGAGATCGGTGTGGACATGAAGATCGAGCTGCTCGAGTTCGGCAAGCTCCTCGCCGACCTCAACAGCCACACCTTCGTCGCGCTCAGGATCGGCTGGTCCGGACGGCCGGACCCCGACGGCAACGCCCACGTGTTCCTGCACAGCAAGGGTGGGCTCAACCGTGTCCGGTACTCGAACCCGAAGATGGACGAGCTGCTCGATCAGGCGCGGGCGGAGTCTGACATCGGCAAGCGCAAGGCGCTCTACGTCCAGGTGACGCGGCTCGCCGCCGAGGACGCCCCGTACGCCTGGCTCCACCACGACGCCGAGATCAAGGTGTGGGCCGACCACGTGAAGGGATTCGAGCACATCTCCGACGGGATGCTGCGGATGAAGGGCGTCTGGATCGAGACGCGCTAGCCCGCTGTGGTCACGCTCCTCGGCCGCCGGCTGCTCGCGACGATCCCGCTCCTCTTCCTCGTGAGCCTGGTGGTCTTCGCGCTGGTTCACGCCCTGCCGGGCGACCCGGCGGTGCTGTTCCTCGGCGAAGAGGCGGATCCGGAGACGCTCGCGCGCTTCCGGGTGCGGCTCGGCCTCGACCGGCCGTTGGTCGCGCAGTACGCGGCCTGGCTCGGACGGGCGCTCCGGGGCGACCTCGGACGCTCGCTGCGCACCAACCAGCCCGTGGCCGAGGCGATCCTCGAGCGGCTGCCCGTGACGCTCGAGCTCCTCGTGGCCGCGCTCTCGGTCTCGCTCGCGATCGCGATCCCGATGGGCATCGTCTCGGCGGTCAAGCGTAACTCGGGCGTGGACCTCGTCAGCACGGTCTTCGCGCTCGTCGGGTTCGCGATGCCCGGCTTCTGGCTCGGGATCATCCTGATCTACGTCTTCGCGCTCCTGCTGCGGTGGCTGCCACCCTCGGGCTGGGTGCCGCTGCCCGCGAGCGTGCCGCAGAACCTGCTCTCCCTGGTCCTGCCCGCCTTCACGCTGGGCACCGCGCTCGCCGCCCTGGTGACCCGGCAGCTCCGCTCGGGCATGCTCGAGGTGCTCCGGCAGGACTACGTGCGCACGGCGCAGGCGAAGGGACTCAGCGAGCGGCAGGTCGTCGGCAAGCACGCGCTGAAGAACGCGCTCATCTCCGTGGTCACCGTCGTCGGCCTCCAGCTCGGCGGGCTCCTCGGCAACACGATCATCACCGAGACTCTCTTCGCCCTCCCCGGCGTGGGGAGGCTCATGATCGACGCGATCTTCAGTCGCGACTTCTTCGTGGTCCAGGGCGTGATCCTGTTCCTCGCGGTGGGCTATGTGCTGTCGAACCTGCTCGTGGACGTCCTCTATTCGTACCTCGACCCACGGATCCGACTCCACTGATGGACGGCGCGAGCCTCACCGCGATCGCGCTCCGGCAGTTCCGGCGGAGCCATGTCGGCCGGGTGGGCGCCGCCCTCGTCGCGACGTTCCTCGGGCTGACGGCGCTGGCGCCGCTGCTGGCGCCGTATGATCCCGTCGCGACCGACTTCACCACCGTCCTGGCGCCGCCCTCGTGGACACACCCGTTCGGCACCGACGACATCGGGCGGGACATCTTGAGCCGCGTGATCCACGGCAGCCGGGTGTCGCTCGAGGCGGGGCTGTTCACGGTGGCCGTCGCCCTGGTCGTCGGTCTCCCGCTCGGCCTCGCCGCGGGCTTCGTCGGCGGCCGCGTGGACGACCTCATCATGCGCGCGGTCGAGGTGATCCTGTCGTTCCCGACCCTCGTGCTGGCGCTCGGCATCACCGCGATCCTGGGACCGAAGCTGATCCACGCGCTCTTCGCCATCGGGGTCGTCTTCGTGCCCCACTTCGCGCGGCTCATCCGCGGCCAGGTCCTCGCGGTGAAGGAAAACGACTTCGTCGCCGCGGCCACGGCGCTCGGCGCCACGGACCTCCGCGTGGTCGTGCTCCATGTCCTGCCGAACTGCATCGCGCCGCTGCTGGTGCAGTCGTCGTTCTCGATCTCGTTCGCGATCCTCACCGAGGCGGCGCTGTCCTTCCTCGGGCTCGGCACCCAGCCGCCGACGCCCTCCTGGGGGATCATGCTGTCCACCGCGCGGGGCTATCTCGAGCAGGCGCCGTGGCTCGGCGCGTTCCCGGGACTCGCGATCTTCCTCACGGTCCTCGGGTTCAACCTCCTGGGTGACGGGATCCGCGACGCCCTCGACCCGCGCCTCACGCTCTGACGTTGGCGGACGCCCCCGCCGCCACCTCCTCGAGGGAGCCCGGCGCGCCGCTGCGGCGCGTGATCTGGAGGTGCCGCGTGTGGAAGGGGCCCAGCGTGGACCGATGGCTGATGCTCACGATCGTGGTTCCCGGGAGGCGGGCCCGGAGCAGTCGGTACAGCTCCGCTTCGGAGGCCTCGTCGAGCGCCGAGGTGGCTTCGTCGAGGAAGAGCCACTCCGGCCGCTGCACGAGGGCGCGGGCGAAGGCGATGCGCTGCGCCTCGCCCGGCGAGAGCACCTGGGCCCAGTGCCCGATCTCGTCGAGGCGTGTGACGAGGTGCGGAAGCCCGCACGCCGCGAGCGCCTCCCGCAGCGCCCGGTCGTCCACGCCCGCCGCCGGCATCGGGTAGGCCACGACCTCCCGGAGCGTGCCGATGGGCAGGTACGGGATCTGCGGCAGGAACAGCACGCGCGCGTGCTCCGGGCGATGGATCTCTCCGCGCCCGAACGGCCAGATGCCGGCGATCGCGCGGAACAGCGTGCTCTTGCCGGCGCCCGACGGTCCGGTGATCAGGACCACGTCGCCGCGCGCGACCGACACGCTCACGCCGCCGAGGAGCGGCTGGCCGTTCGGGAGCGCCAGGTCGACGCGCTCGAGGGCGAGCCGCGCGTCGGCGCCGGGCGAGACCCGAATCCCGCCGACCTGGCTCCGGACGCGGTCGATCGCGTCGCGGAAGCCGACGAGCCGATTGACGACCGCGCGCCATTCGGCGATGTCGGCGTACGCGTTGACGATGAAGCTCAGCGACTGCTGGACCTGGCCGAAGGCCAGCGCCGTCTGCACGAGCCCGCCGAGCGGGATCTCGCCGCGGAAGAAGCGCGGGGCGGCGACGACGAACGGGAAGATGATCGCGGCCTGGTTGTAGCCGGCCGTGAACCACGTCAGCCGCTTCTGCTGGCGCATGATGCCCCACCAGTTCCCGACGACGTGCGCGAAGCGCTCGCGGAAGGTCCGTCCCTCGTCGGCCTCGCCCGCGTAGAGTGCCACGCCCTCGACGTTCTCGCGGAAGCGCACGAGGTTGAAGCGGAAGTCGGCCTCGAACCGCTGCTGGTCGAAGTTCAGGCGGATCAGGGGTCGGCCGATCTTGTGGGTCAGCCAGGTCCCGGCGATCGCGTAGACGAGCGCGGCCCAGACCATGAAGCCGGGGATCGTGAGGCCGGTGGCGCCGAGCGGCAGGGTGGCGGCGCCCGAGAGCCCCCAGAGGATGGCGATGAACGACGCGAGGGTCACGACCGCGCTCAGGAGGCCGAGGGAGAGGGCGAGGGTGCGGGCGACGAACAGGCGCAGGTCCTCGGCGATCCGCTGATCGGGGTTGTCGGTGCTCCCGCCCACGAGCTGCATCCGGTAGTAGGCGCGGTCGGCCAGCCAGGCGTCGAGGTAGTGGTCGGTCAGCCAGCGCCGCCAGCGGATCTGGAGCATCTGGTTCAGGTACAGCTGGTACACGGCGACGATGATGAACGTCGCGGCCAGCCCGGTGAAGACGCCGAGCTGGTGCGTGAACGCCCCGTAGTTCTTGTCCTGCAGCGTGTTGTAGAAGGCGTTATTCCACCGGTTGAACAGCACGTTGAGGTACACGAGCCCGAGGTTCATCGCCACGAGCACGGCCAGCAGTCCGCGCGCCGGCCAGCGATCCTCGGAGAACCAGTAGGGGATGGCGAGGGTCCAGACGTCGCGCAGGAACTGTCGGAGGGCGGTCATGGTGGCTCCTTGGGTCTCGAGTCGTCGTCGGCGACAAATCCGTTATACTCTTGAGGCTCGACGGTTCGGAGAGGTGGCCGAGTCGGCCGAAGGCAGCCGCCTGCTAAGCGGTTACAGGGGCAAAACCTCTGTCCCGGGTTCGAATCCCGGCCTCTCCGCCATGCGCCCTTAGCTCAGGTGGACAGAGCGTCGGACTACGAATCCGA
>QHSA01000231.1 GCA_003220315.1 Candidatus Rokuibacteriota bacterium | reverse complement strand
GTGGGTGGGCTGATAGCGGGTCGAGACGGCGAGGATCCGTCTCGCTCCGAGGTGAATCGCCGGCGAGAGTGGCGCGTGGAGGCGGACGCCGCCATCGCCGTACCAGTCGTCTCCGAGCCGCACCGCCGGGAAGATGAACGGAAGCGACGCCGAGGCGAGCACGTGGTCGATCGTCAGCCGGGCGCTCGTGCTTCGCCGGAGCGGCCGCTCCCAGTCGCGGATCTGGCGGCCTTGCACCCAGGTCACCGTTCGACCTGTCGAGTAATCGATCGTGGTGAGGGCGATCGCGTTCAAGAGACCGCGCTCGAGCTTATCGGCGATGCCGAGGATCTCGCCGTTGGCGGTTGGCAGGCTTCGTTCGAGTAGCAAGCGCAACGGCGCTGTATCGAGGAGGCCGTGCACTCTGGGCGCAATGGCCACGCCACCCGACAGCAACCGCGTCCCCCAGCGCAGGGCGTTTCGCGCGAGCGCGGGCGCGCCGACCCGGAAGACCTGGTGCGGCGTGAGTCGGCTCCACAGGCCGGCGAGATCCTCGACGGCCTCCGGGAGCGCGCCACGATGGGCCGCCAGGTAAGCCACGTTGATCGCACCCGCCGATTCACCGGTGAGGATCTCGGGCCGGGCCTGTGGAAAGTGTCGCGCGAGGCCGCGGAGCACACCAACCTGATAGGCGGCCCGGGCGCCACCGCCGCTGAGCGTGATCGCCAAGTCGCCGCGCGGCGACGGCTGGACGCGCGTTTCCGGACTCACGCCTTCACGACGATGACCGAGTGGAGCATACGAAGAGTACCACTCGGACTCCTCGTGAGCACGGCGGCATTCTGGGTAAACCCCCCGCGGAAGCCGGTGGCGACTGTCAGCTTGAACGGCCAGACCTTGCGAGGCTGCTCGATCGGTTGGCCCGCCGATCAAGCGGTGCTAGAATCGCCGTCTTGAACGGTAACGTCCAGCTTGAAACACCAACGTGATGGAGGTCGAACATGGCCATACGCATCGGAGACGAAGCCCCCGACTTCACCGCTGAGACCACGGAAGGAAAGATCCGTTTCCACGAGTGGATCGGCGACAAGTGGGCGATCCTCTTCTCCCATCCGAAGGACTTCACGCCCGTGTGCACCACCGAGCTCGGCTACATGGCCGGGCTCAAGCCCGAGTTCGACAAGCGCAACACCAAGATCATCGGGCTCAGCATCGATCCGGTGACCGATCACAAGGCCTGGGCCAAGGACATTCAAGAGACCCAGGGGCACGCCGTGAACTACCCGGTCATCGGCGACGCCGACCTGACGGTGGCGAAGCTCTACGACATGATCCACCCGAACGCGACGGGCGGCCGCCGCACCGCGGTCGACAATGCGACCGTGCGCTCGGTGTTCGTCGTCGGGCCAGACAAGAAGGTCAAGGCCATGATCATTTATCCAATGAGCACCGGCCGCAATTTCGACGAGGTGCTGCGCCTGCTCGATTCGGTGCAGCTCAGTTCCAGACACACGGTGGCCACGCCGGTGAACTGGAAGCCGGGCCAGGACGTCATCATCCCGACGTCCGTGTCCGACGAGGAAGCCAAGAAGAAGTATCCGCAGGGCTTCAAGACGCTGAAGCCCTATCTGCGGACCGTGGCGCAACCCAAGTAGGGTCGCGCAAGAGCTCGACGGGCGCCGAGTCACCCGCGATGCCTTGGGATCGGCGTCTCGAGCCCTGGCTCGATCGTTTCCCGGCGCTCCGGGCGATCGGGCAGACCCCGTTAGTGCCGGTCCACCTCTTCAGCAACGAGCTGCCCGGCGTCGAGGTGTGGGCAAAGATGGAGCACCTCAACCCGGGCGGCTCGCTGAAGGACCGTCCCGTCCTGCGCATGCTGCTCGGCGCGCTGGCCGACGGGCGGCTTCAGCCCGGGAAGATCATCCTGGACAGCTCGTCGGGCAATGCCGGCATCGCCTACGCGATGATCGGCCGGGTGCTCGGCTACCCGGTGGAGATCGTCATCCCCGAGAACGCCAGCCTCGAGCGGAAGAAGCGCCTCCTCGCACATGGCGCTCGGCTCACCTTCACGGACGCCTTGAAAGGCTACGACGAAGCGCTTCGCGAGGTTCACCGGCGGTATCACACGGACACGGAACGCTACTTCTTCTGCGACCAGTACAGCAATCACGATAACTGGCGTGCGCACTACGAAACGACCGCCGCGGAGATTCTCGAGCAGACGGGAGGCGAGCTCACCCATGTCGTCGTCGGCGTCGGGACCGGCGGCACCGCCACGGGCGTGGGGAGACGCTTGAAGGAGCACGACCCGCGAATTCGTCTGGTCTGTGTGCTCCCGGAGACGTTTCCCGGGATCGAAGGCCTCAAGCCACTCGGGAGTCCCACAGACATCGTCCCCGCGATCCTGGATGAGAGTGTCATCGACGAACGTATCCCCGTCACGAGCGGCGAGGCGTACACGATGTGCGGGAGGCTGGCGCGTGCCGGCTTCTTCGTCGGGCAATCGTCTGGCGCCTATCTCGTCGGCGTCGAACGCGTGGCGCGCCGCGAGGGAGTCGGGCGCTTCGTCACCCTGTTCAACGATCTGGGAGAGCGCTATTTTTCGACCGGTCTCTGGGATTAGCCAGGATGATTGGCCGGAACGGAGGGGCGCACGGCGACCCAGATGCCGGGCGCGAGGCCCATCACCCGGGTCGCCGTGTTGAGGCGGTCAGCTCTTCCTCATCGGCGCCCCGCAGCACATCCCCGGCTTCGCCGACGTCTTGCCGCACTTCCCGCACTTGAACTGATCCATTCCCTCACCTCCTCTCGGCGCGTCGTCTTGAGCGGCTCGCTTGATAGGTGTAGCCCCGGAGCGTTCGGAGACCACGAAGCTTCCCGATCACGCTTACGGAGTACGCCTTCAGGCATTCATCGCTGCAGAAGCGATCGCGGTCGGGCGGGATGTCGTTGAAGCAATCCGGCCGCGCGCACTTGGTCGTGCGGGGCGACGTCTCGAGCGCGGGGTCTTCTTCGATGAACGGAGTCGCGTCGGGCGGGGCAGGCTTGCGAGGCCACCAGCGCATATATCAGGGGGGCCTACGTAAGGGGCGTGCCAGACGAACCCTCAGCGCTCTCCCAGAACCCCATGTACGGGAACCCCTCCCGGACTCGCTGCGCGCGCATCTCGTCCTCCAGGATCGCGAAGACGAGGATGTCCCAGCGCTGGCCCTCGTACGTCTTCGCCTCGCGCAGAACACCCTCCTGCTGGAACCCGTTGCGACGCAGCGAGTTGATGCTGAGGGCGTTGTACGCGTAGGCCTTGGCCTCGATGCGACGGAGCTCGAGGGCGTCCTGCGCCCACGCGAGCGCAAGGCGAGAGGCCTCGATGCCCCAGCCCGCGCGGAAGGCGCGAGAGTTGGCGATCCCGACCTCGAGGAACGCGAAGCGTTCGGCCAGGTTGACGTTGAAGAGCCGGACGAATCCGACGGGCTTCGGGTCCGGGACCAGGGGCAGGACGACGAGCGTGAGCGCGGAGGCGTCGTACAGAGCACTGGCGACGAAGTCCGGATGATATGGGCCGCGGTGACGGCACAGAGAGAGGAGCTGGCTGCCCACCATCTGGTCCAGCAGCGGGTCGTTCGACCACGTCTCGAAGATCTCCAGTTCTTCCCATGTGGGCGGTCGCAGGCCGAGCCGGGCGGTGCGCGCGAGGAACCTCGGAGGCTGCGCGAGCTCGTCTGGCCGCGACACGAGCGCAGGCATGGCGGACCCGGCGCCGGGTCCTTCGAGCGGCAGCTCCTCGAGGACGCCAGCCGTGAGGAGCGCCCGATAGATCGTGGGACTGGGCAGGATCGACACGCTCACGCCGCGCGTGTCGCAGAGCCTGACCGCCTGGAGCAGCGCCGCCGGTCCCGTGACGTCCGCGACCTTCACGTCCTCGAGGTCGAGCCGTAGGTGGGCGGGAGGGGTGGCGAGGGCCTGGAGCACCGTCCGGCAGAACGCCGGCGTGACGAGGCTCGTCAGCGACTCGTGAAAGACCAGCTCGACCTCGGGTTCCTCGGGCATGGCTTTCCGGGCCAGCGTGGTGCAAAACGGACACCAGGCGGGGAGCGTGGCCTAACCACCGAGAATCTCTCGCCTCTCGGGGTGAAGCACCACGAGCAAGGCGACACAAAGGCAGGCTAATTTGTCAGGCTTGAGACCGATTGCCTCCGAAGCTCAGGGCGCCCCCGGGGCTTCCCAGACAGGCAGCGTCACGCGCACGGTCGTGCCGTGGCCGAGCTTGCTCTCCACCTCGATGGAGCCCTCATGCATCTGCACGATGCCGAGGCTGACCGACAGCCCGAGCCCCGTGCCGCGCCCCTCGTCCTTCGTCGTGTAGAACGGCTCGAAGATGCGTGCCCGGTGCTCGGGCGGAATACCCCTGCCCGTGTCGGCCACGCTCACGGTGACCATCGTTCGACCGTCGTCCTCCTGATGGATGCTCGTCTCGAGCACGACGCGTCCGCCGCGCTCCATCGCGTCCAGCGCGTTCGTGATCAGATTGAGAAAGACCTGCGTCAGCTGGTCGCGATCGCCCGCGATCGGGGGCAGTGAAAGGTCGAACACCCGTTCGACCTCCACGCTCCCACCGGCGAGCTTGGGACGGAGCAACTCGATTGCCCGGTCCAGGAGCTCGTGGATCGACACCCGCTCCCTCTTCGGCTCCCGGCGGCGGGCAAAGTCCAGCAGGTCGCGCACGATCTTGCCCGCCCGCTTCGTCTCCGTCTCGATGTCGGTGACTTTCTTGTAGGCCGGTGAGTCGGACGGCATGTGCCGGAGCAGGAGATTGCTGTTGCCCAGAATCACCATGAGGGGGTTGTTGATCTCGTGGGCCACGCTCGCCGCGAGCTCGCCGATGGCCGCGAGCTTCGCGGACTCTAGCAGGCTCTCCTGCGTGCGCTGGAGCTCGTTCATGCGCGATTGGAGATCCTGATACAGGCCGGCGTTCTTCAAGGCGATGACCGTCTCGCCCGCGAGCATTTCCAGCAGCTCGATCTCGTCGCCGTCGAAGATCTCGCCCGACAGCTTCTCCCCGACGACGAGCACCCCGGCCACCTCTCCCTCCATGAAGAGCGGCACGACGAGCGCGATGCGCTCCCGCTCCAGGTGTGTGACCCCGGGCCGCATCCACCTGGAGGCGTCGCCCTGGAACGAGGCCTCTTCGACGATCAGCGTTCGACCGGTCATGCCGAGCCAGAGCGCGAGCGCCTTGTCGAGGCCCGGCCTCGCCGACGGCGCGTCCGCCGCCTCGGACGTTGCGTGCGCGAGCCGTGCGAATCGACCCGCCGTCCTGTCGTAGCGGTACAGACTCGCGCCGAGCACCGGAATCCGGGTGACCAGCCCCTCGGTGAGCGTCCGCCCGAGCGCGCTGACCTCGAGCAGCGATCCCAGCTCCCGCATCAGCTTGACCAGCGCGTCGCGAACGCCGTGGCGGCGCCGGAACATCAGCCGCTCCAGGCCTCCCTCGAGCTTTCTGAGCACGGGCAGGGCCACCGTGAACACGAGCAGCAAGATGGCGGCGTCCCGGGTCAGCGTGTCGACCCCGAACCCGTCCGGCGTCAGCGCTGTGGCCGGGCGATCGACGAACTGGTCGAGCGCCCACAGCCCGAGGAACAGAATCGGCGCGAGCGCCACCGAGGTGAGGAGGTAGAGGACGATACGCTTGGCGAGGACGCCGATGTCCATCAGGCGGTAGCGGACGATGGCGACGCCCAGGGCAAGTGCGAAGATCGCGTTGCTCGGGATGCCGACCGGGTAGAGCCATTCCCAGCGGAACAAGAACCGGACGATGTCGACGATACCGCCGAGCAGGCTCACCTCGACGCCGATGATCACCAGGAGCGTGCGGTTGCGCTTGAAGCTCGAGGACTGCGAGGTGTAGGCCCGGACGAGCTGGACGAGACCGAGCACCAGGTAGCTCTGGAAGTAGACGAAGAACGGCACGTACAGCGGGCCCGCGGCGGGCATGAATCCCCAATCCGAGTCCGTGACGCCGCGGAGGAACAGGGGCGTTGGCCCCGCAGCGAGGAACACGCCGCAGAGCACGTAGCCGCCGATCAGCTCCGGGCGCCGTCGCGGCAGGTCCAGGAACGCGACGACGTAGTGGTAGAAGAGCACGGGGATCGGAATCACGCCGACGTGGAGGACCCGCTCCCAGAAGAGCGCGACGTCGGGGTCCGCGCTCGCGCGCAGCCCGAACACCCCCAGGTTCCATACGGCCAGGGCCGTCGCGAGATAGGCGAAGCGCACGTTGCGGAGGCTTCGACGGTCGGGAGCGAGAGCGCTTCCGAGGAGCAGGAGGTTCAGGCCGAGCGCCACGAGCGGCAGGAGCTTGTGGACGATCATTGAAGCGGGTCGAGCTTAGCCGGAGGGCTGCGGGTGGTCAAGAATATGTGGATGCAACCTATGAATGTCAGAATGACCTT
>QHSA01000230.1 GCA_003220315.1 Candidatus Rokuibacteriota bacterium | reverse complement strand
GCGCCCAGACGATCGCCTCCTCCTCGGCCTGGTGCTCGCCTTCGCGCTTCTGTTCCGCCTGAGTCTCCTCGGGAGCCCGGTGGTGCTCTCGTCCGATGTCTATCGCTACCTGTGGGACGGCCGGGTGCAGTGGGCGGGGATCAGCCCGTACCGCTATCCGCCGACCGCCGCCGAGCTGGTACCGCTCCGTGACGAGACGATCCATCCCAGGATCAACCGGCCGACGAAGCCGACCGTCTACCCGCCGGGCGCCCAGGCCGCCTTTGCGCTGGTCGCGCTCGTCTCGCCGAACAACCTTCCGGCATGGCGCGTGTTCCTGCTCTCGAGTGAGATTTTGACTATGGGGCTCCTGCTCGTCCTGCTTCAGCGTGCGGGGGTGACCCAGGCGGCGGTGATCGTCTACGCCTGGTCGCCGCTCGTGGTCTTCGAGGGCGTTCAGGCGGGCCACGTCGACCTCGCCATGATTCCCTTGGTGCTGGCGGCGCTCGCCTTCCGACAGCGCGGATCCTCCGTACGTGCAGGTATCGCCCTCGGCGCCGCCGTGCTGGTGAAGCTCTATCCCCTCATTCTTCTTCCCGCCTGGTGGCGGCCGCGCGACTGGCGATTCCCCGCAGCCGTCGCCGCAACGGTTGTGCTCGGGTACCTCCCCCACGCTGCCAACGTGGGGCTCGGTGTCATCGGGTTCCTCCCCGAATACCTGGGCCGCGTCGAGGACCACAACATCGGCCTCCGCGCGCTCATGACCTACCCGTTCGGCCTCACCGGCGACCTGGCGCGGGTCGTCGCGATGGCCCTCTTGTTCTCACTGATGGCGGGGATCCTCGCCTGGATCGGCCGAACCAATGGGGGCAACGCGGCTGGGATGACGCGCGCGGGCGCCCTCGCCGTCGGGACGTACCTCCTCCTGGTACCGACCAGCATGCATCCGTGGTACGTGCTCTGGATCGTGCCGTTCCTCTGTTTCCGACTCTGGCCCGCGTGGCTCTACTTCACCGGCGCCGTGACGCTCTCGTACATGAGCTACGTGGTGGAGCCGGCGCCGATCCCGTGGTGGGCGTGGCTCGCCGAGTGGGGCCCGCTCGGGGCACTCCTCCTCCACTCCGGCTGGGGCGCCCTCGCTCACCCGGTCCGGGCCTCGTTCGTGCCGAGGTCCATGTGAGCGTCGTCGTCCGGGTCCTTTACTCCGTCGCGGTCGTCGGGCTCCTTCTCTATGGCCTGAACGCCTATCTCCTGCTCGCGATCCACTGGTGGAACCGTCGGCGCATCCGAGGCACGGTGACCCCGGAGCCACCGGCCGAGTGGCCGTCGGTGACCGTCCAGTTGCCCCTCTACAACGAGCGTTACGTCGCGCGCCGCCTGCTCGAGGCTGTCGGCGGGCTCGACTACCCGAGCGACCGGCTCGAGATCCAGGTCCTCGACGACTCGACCGACGATACCGGGGCGATCATCGACGAGACCGCGAGCCAGCTACGCGCGAGAGGGGTCACCGTCGCCCACCTCCACCGTCGCGAGCGCACCGGGTTCAAGGCCGGGGCGCTCGCGGCCGGGCTCAAGGAGGCGCGCGGAGAGTTCGTGGCGATCTTCGACGGCGACGCGGTGCCGGAGGTCGACTTTCTGCGAACGACCATCCCGCACTTCGCCGAGGCCCGGGTGGCGGTCGTCCAGACGCGCTTGGGCCACCTGAACCGCGAGTTCTCCCTGTTGACGATTGCCCAGGCCCTCGGCATCGATGGCCACTTCGCGGTTGAGCAGCCAGCCCGCTTCTGGGGAAACCTCTTTCTGAACTTCAACGGGACGGCGGGTGTTTGGCGCAAGGCCGCCATCGAAGACGCAGGGGGGTGGACGCACGACACGCTGACCGAGGACCTCGACCTGAGCTATCGCGCGCAGCTGCGCGGGTGGCGCATCGTCTACCGCCCCGATCTGGTCTGCCCGGCGGAGCTGCCGGTCTTGATCACAGGGTTCAAGTCGCAGCAGCGCCGCTGGGCCAAAGGGGCGATCCAGACCGCCTTCAAGCTCCTGCCGGCGATCGCCCGCGCGCCGTTCTCACTCTGGACCAAGTACCAGGCCTTCATCCACCTGACGTACTACATGATCTATCCCGCCATGCTGACCGTCATCCTTCTTTCGGTCCCCCTGCTCGGCGCCAAGGAGATCGCCCCCGAGGGAAACGCCATCCTGGACGTGAGCCTGGCCTTCGGGCTGGGCGTCCTCGGGCCAGGATTCCTGCTCGTCTACGCCCAGTGGGTGCTCGATCCAGGCTGGCTGCGCCGCGCATGGCGCATCCCCACCATCATGATCATCGGTGTCGGGGTGGCGTGGAGCACGAGCCTGGCCGTGCTCGACGCGCTGCGGAGAAAGGATCTCGAGTTCGTGCGCACGCCGAAGTTCGGCATCGGTCCGGCAGGAGGGCACTGGCGCGGCAAGGCCTACGTGGACCGGCGCCCCTCGGAGGGTTTCATCGAGATCGCGCTCGGGCTCTATTGCGCCTGGAGCACCTGGCTCTTCTACGCCCACCAGAGCTACGGGGCCGTCCCGTTCCTCGCCCTCTGCACGACGGGTTTCCTCACCGTGGGCATCCTGACCTTTGTCCACGCTGCGCCCCGCGGCGGTCCCCAACGCGGGAGCGTGTGAGCGCTCCAGAGTGATGCTCCGCTCCGTTGCGTTGGCGCTGATCACGGTGGTCTCGGCCGGGCCGGCCCCGGCAGGGGCGCGCGCGGGCAGCCTCGTGGCGCTCGTCGCCGCGGGGGAGCGATCGTGGACGACCTCGCCGGACCCTCGGGATCCGGTCGCGTGCGTCACGTGTCATTACGATCCCGACGAGACGCGTGGATGGGCGGCCAGCTTTCCCAAGTACAGGCCGCTGCCGCCGCCCGCGGGCCGCGTGATGACGCTGCTCCAGGCGAACGCCGAGGCGGTGCAGCGACATTACGGGCTCGCCGACCCCGAGCAGGTGGCCCTCGCGATCACCGCGTATCTGACCTCGCGCGGCACGGGTGTACCGGTCTCGCCCGGGATCGTCGCCGGCCAGCCGGTCTTCGAGGGCCGGCTACGCGCCCTCGCCGACAGCGTCGCGCGAGGTGAGCGGCTCTACGCCAGCCGGTGCCGCAGCTGCCACGATCTCGGTGACGTCCCTCCTGCCGCGCTTCGCTTCCCACGCGCGGTGAACGGCCAGGTCGAGTCGCTCGAGCGCTTCCTCGGAGGGCACCCGCTGAGCCTTTCACCCCTCGGATGGGATGGCCAGCCAACCGCTGATCTCATCGCCTTTCTGATCTCGAGCGTCGGCGGCAGGCCTGCCAGCGGCTCACCATAGCGAATGACGCCCCGCCCGCCTCACTCAGGCCACCTAACGATGCGAACCGGCCTCGCGGACCCCGCTTCCAAGGAGGGTCGCATGATCCACACCGTGCTCTCCGTCTCTTTTGCCCTCTGGCTCGTGACGCAGGCATTCCCGCCTGGCGCGGACGCCGCGACGGTGATCGCGGGCATTGTTCGGACCCAGAGCGGTCAGCCGCTGTCCGGCCTGGTACTGCTCGAGAAAGGGGAGATCCACAACAACCGCTGGGACCGCGGGGCGCTGGTCGATGCGAGCGGCCGCTTCCGGATCGAGCTTGCCGAGGGTGGCCAGTACGGGCTGCACGCCTACTCGAGCGGGTACCTTTACAAGCCGAACGCGGTGAAGGTCGAGTCGGACAAGACGCTGGAGGTCGAGGTCGTCCTCGTGCCCGAGCCCACGCGGGCCAACGACCCCGTCATCAAGAGAGTCGAGTTCGTGACGAGCGAGACTCGGAAGGGCAGGGTCACGATCAAGATGGAGGTCACCGACCCGAACGGCGACCTCGGGCCCCAGGTGCTGGCGTTCGACGCGGCAACGGGGCGCGCGTTCGCCATGGCCCCTCCCCGCTGGGTGTGGACTCTCAAGTCGAACTACCCCGACGGCGTCTACCAGCTTGAAGTGGACACGTCGAAGGCACTCACGGATCCGCGCGACTGGCACTTCGTCGTCGCCGACCACAAGTGCAACACGACCGACGTCCTGAGCTTCCCCCACGAGCCGAAGCCGCCGCGCGTCATCCGTTAGAATGCTGATGGAGGCGATCGCCGTCGTGATCATGGCCAAGGCGCCCCGCGCGGGCGAGGTCAAAACGCGGCTCTGTCCTCCGCTCTCCCTCGCGGACGCATCGGAGCTCTACCGCCGTTTTCTTCTCGACAAGATCGATCAGGTGAGGGCGCTCAGGACGGCCAGCCCTGCGATCGCCTACACGCCCGCGGAGGCACGGGCCTTTTTCGAGAAGATCGCCCCAGGCTTCGTCCTCGTCCCGCAGCGGGGCGCGGATCTCGGCGACAGGCTCGCGAACAGCCTCGGCGAGCTCCTGGACCAGGGCTACCGGGGGGCGCTGGCGATCGACAGCGACACGCCGACGCTCCCGCTTGGATTCCTGGAGCAGGGGCTCGACCTCCTCACAACGCCCGAGGTCGATGTCGTGCTCGGCCCCACCGAGGATGGCGGCTACTACCTGATCGGGCTTCGCACGGTGTACCGTGAGCTCTTCGAGGCGATGGCGTGGAGCACGAGTCGGGTCTTCCCGGAGACCATCCGACGGGCCGATGCGAAGGGGCTCCGGGTCGCGTGCCTTCCAGCATGGTACGACATCGATACGTCCGATGATCTCGCCCGACTTCGGATGGCGCTGGCAGCGTCGGACGGCGACTCCCCACGGCACACCCGCGCATTCTTTCTGGAGCGACAAGGATGAGAAGGCTCTCGGAGATCCCCTGGAAGACGACATCCACGCGGCCCATTTACCAGAATCGCTGGCTCTCCCTTCGGGAGGACCTCGTGGAGCTGCCCAATGGACGCACCACGATCTACGGTGTCGTGAGCTGCGGAGAGTGCGTGGGCGTCCTTCCGTTCCTCGATCCTGACACCGTCCTCCTGATCCGGCAATACCGGTACGTGGCGGGCCGGACGACGTGGGAGATGCCCACTGGCGGAGTCCACGCCGGGGAGTCGGTCGAGGAGGCCGCCCAGCGCGAGCTGGCAGAGGAGATCGGGTATCGGGCCGGCCGGTTGACTCACGTGAGCACCTACCACACGAGCAAGAGCGTCATGGACGAGACCGCTCACCTCTTCCTGGGCGAGGAGATGGTGAAGCTTGAGCTGCCACACGACGAGACGGAATTCATCGAGATTCGCCCCTTCCCGTTCCGTGACGTCCTG
The DNA here is from genome assembly GCA_003220315.1 of Candidatus Rokuibacteriota bacterium. Lineage (GTDB taxonomy): Bacteria > Methylomirabilota > Methylomirabilia > Rokubacteriales > CSP1-6 > 20CM-2-70-11. The sequence goes on along the minus strand of QHSA01000230.1, from coordinate 1,360 downwards.
AGGCTGGTGCTGTCGGGCGAGATCGTGGATAGCATGACGATCATCGCCGCCCTCCAGACCGCCCGGATGAAGGGTCTCTAGGCAGGCGTCTGCTAGCGCCGCGGAACGCTGCCGGCCCGTACGGCGACGAGCGCGCAGCAGGCGCTGACGATGCCGAGGCCGAGGGGCAGGCTCGTCGTCTCGGCGACCAGGCCGATCAGCGGCGGCCCGGCGAGGTAGCCGAGGTATCCCGTCGTCGCGACCGCGGCCAGCGCCGTGCCGGCCGGGACGTCGCTCACTCGTCCGGCTGAGCGGAACGTCACCGGGATGATGTTCGCGATCCCCAGCCCGACCGCGGCGAAGCCCGCGAGCGCGACCCTCGGCTCGCCGGCGATCAGCGCGACGCCGAGGCCGGCGGCGGCGACGGCGCCCGACGCCCGCAGGAGCGCCCGCGGGCCGAGGCCGTCGGCGAGGCGGTCACCGCCGAGCCGCCCGACGGCCATCGCGAGGGAGAATGCGGCGAATCCCGTGGCCGCGGCCGCGCCGCTCTGGCCGAGCGCGTCGTGGAGATAGACGGCGCTCCAGTCTCCCATCGCGCCCTCGGCGAGCAAGCCGAGGAAGGCGACGAGCCCGAGCCCCAGCAGGCGACGCGACGGCGGTCCAACGATGTGGGCCACGCCATCGCGCCGGGGCTCGGACGGGACGAGCCAGCCGAGGGTCCCGCTCACGAACGCCGCGGCGACGATGGCGGTCGCCACGAGGTACCGCGCGGGCAGAGCGTCCAGCGACATCGCCAGACCGGAGAGCGCCGCGCCCACAACGCCGCCGAGGCTCCACAGCGCGTGGAACGAGGACATGATCGAGCGCTGATAGCGGCGCTCGACCGCCACTGCCTGGGCGTTCATCGACACGTCGAGCACGGCGTTGCAGGCGCCCAGCAGCACGAGCGCCGTCACGAGGCACGTGACATCACGGCTGAGGAGGGGCCATGGCAGGGCGAGGCAGAAGACGAGCGCAGCGAGGGACGTTATGAGGCGACTTCCGAAGCGATCGACGAGCCATCCCCCGAGCGGGAGCGCGAGCACGGCGCCGAGCGCCATGAACAGCAGGACGAACCCGAGCGAGCCGTCGCCGATCCCGTGCCGCTCCTTCACTCCGGGGATATGCGCAACCCAGCTTGCGAGGACCGCGCCGTTCACGAAGAAGATCGTCGCGACCGCCAGTCGTGACCGGCGAGACGGCAGGGGGATCGTCGCCATGCGGCTTCAGCGCGCGAGCAGCATCTCGATCTGCTTCTGGTCGGCCGCGTCCACCGAGGTCAGCCGGATGGTCGTCGGGCCGCCGGCCGCCGGGACCGCGCCGACGACCTTGCCGTAGAGGT
>QHSA01000229.1 GCA_003220315.1 Candidatus Rokuibacteriota bacterium | reverse complement strand
CACTTCGGCGGGCTCCAGGCGCTGAGCGACGTGGACTTCGAGATCGCGCCGGGCGAGATCGTCGGGCTCATCGGGCCCAACGGCGCCGGCAAGAGCACCCTGATCAACGCGATCACGGGCGTCCACCCGCCCGACGCGGGGACCATCCGCTTCGACGGCCGTGACCTCGCCGGGCTGCCGCCCGACCGCATCACGCGGCTCGGCATCGGCCGCACGTTCCAGATCCCGCAGCCCCTCGGCAGCCTCTCCTGTCTCGACAACGTCGCCGTCGCCGCGCTCTTCGGCCGCCGTGTCGCCGGCGTCGAGGCTGCGGCGGACGAGGCCCGCGCGACCCTCGATGTCGTCGGGCTCGCCGGCAAGGCGCTGGCGTCGCCGCAGAGCCTCACGATCGTGGAGCTCCGACGCCTCGAGCTGGCGCGCGCGCTCGCGACCGGCGCGCGGCTGCTGCTCCTCGACGAGATCAACACGGGGCTGACCCCGTCGGAGATCGTGCAGGCGATCCGGCTGATCCAGCGTGTCCGCGACCGCGGCGCCACGATCCTGATGGTCGAGCACCTCGTGCGGCTCATCATGAGCGTGTGCGACCGGATCGTCGTGCTCGACTTCGGCCGCAAGATCGCCGAGGGGGCGCCGGCCGAGATCGGGCGGAACCCGGAAGTCATCCGGGCGTACCTCGGCCGCCAGCGCGGAGGGTCCGATGCTCACGGTTGAGCGCCTCGAGGTCGGCTACGGCAAGGCCACGGTCGTCTGGGACGTGTCCGTCCGCGTCGAAGCGGGCGAAATCGTCACGATCATCGGGGCCAACGGCGCCGGCAAGACGACGATCCTCCGCGCGGTGGCGGGGCTGCTCCGTCCCACGGGCGGCCGGATCGCCTTCCGGGGGCGCGAGATCGTCGGGCTCGCGGCGCCAGTCGTCGCGACGCTCGGCGTGGCGCTCGTGCCCGAGGGGCGCGAGCTGTTCCCGCACATGACGGTCTACGAGAACCTGCGCCTCGGCGGGCGGCGCGCGGGCCGCAGCGTCGCCGCGCGGCTGGAGCGCGTCTACACGCTGTTCCCGCGGCTCGCCGAGCGCGCGCGACAGCTCGCGGTCACGCTCAGCGGCGGCGAGCAGCAGATGCTCGCGATCGGCCGCGCGCTGATGTCGGAGCCGCACCTCGTCCTGCTCGACGAACCGTCCACCGGCCTCGCGCCCCTCGTCGTGGAGCACCTCTTCCAGGTGGTCCGTCAGCTCGGGGCCGAGGGTGTGACGACGCTCCTCGTCGAGCAGAACGCGCACCTCGCCCTCGAAGTCTCCGACCGCGCCTACGTGCTCGAGCGCGGACGTGTCATCCTCGAGGGCTCGGCCGCGACGCTCCTGCACCACCCCCAGGTACAGACCGCCTACCTGGGCCACGAGGCGTAGGCGCCCACGGGGGCTTGGCACGCGTGATACCCTCCAACTGCGCCTGCCGATGACCCACCATGAACTGCTGGAGACGCTCGGTGGTACGCCTGACCGGGTGGAGAGCCTTGCACACGGCCTGTCGCCAACTCGGCTGACGCGCCCGCCCAGGGAGGGCGAGTGGTCCATGACCGAGATTCTGACTCACTTGCTCCTGGGTGAGCGGGACGTGATCTTCCCCCGGCTTCAGCGGATGCTCCTCGAGGGGGCGCCGACGTTTCCATCCTCAGCCACCGGCCGAACCGGTTTCGCGGCGGCGCCCGCGCTGCGGGACTTCGGCGAGGATCTCGGCGCCTTCCGCGAGGTGCGAAGCCGGACCATCGCGTTCCTGAAAAGTCTCGGTCAGCACGACTGGCGGCGGATCGGGACAACGCCCACCAGGGGCACGCTGACGATTGAGGACTACGCGCGTTACCTCGCCGAGCATGACCTCGAACACCTGTCGCAGCTCGAAGCGACCCGGGCGGTCATCGTGGGCTAGGCGCTCCAGGGTCCTTGCACTCACTTGATCGCAATGCTCTTGAAGGGCGTATCCAGCAAGGCTGCGTCGTGCAACGGACCCTGTTTGAAAACGCGATCCGACGTCGTGAGGTGAGACGAGTTCGTCCACAGCAGCCGGTTCGTCGGGTGGAGCGTGAAATACATCACCTGGACGATCCCACGGGGTGATCTGGTATACACGACCACCAAGGGGGACGCGTCGAACAGGAAGAACGGCTCTTGCTCCGTGAGTGCTCCCCTGTATCTGCTCCGGTCGGTCTGGTCAGCCGAGGCAAACCACTGTTTCAGGCGTGCTCCACCTTCGGGAGTCAGGTGTTTGACGAAGCCATCGACGTCGTCGTTGACGAGCCGAGACTTCATTTCCGTGATCGCTGATTTGGCCCGGACGACGAGGTCGGTATGCTCCCCTGGCTTTTCGAAGGAGGCACCCGCGAGGAACAACGAGCTCGGAGACCACGCGTGCTTCTGAGGGCCCGCGGACGACGCGAGCGAGATGCGGTGTGTGGCGCGCTTGACGTCCTGCCCGGTACAGTACGTCGGATTGGCCGTTGCGGCCTGGCGCCACGTTGCGTCGAACCAGTGGTTCACGAGGCGATAGGTCAGCCGTTCCGTTCGATAGGGCAGGAATCCGAACGATCCATCGTCTTCGTGCGCAAACGCAAGGGGCACGAAGGCCATCTCTTTCTTGGAGCGAAACTTCCCGAAAAAGACGACTAATCCGTCGAATTCATACGCTCGCGGCACCGCCACCAGTTGAATCACCTCGAGCTGTCGAAAAAACGCTTCCGCTTGCTCGTCGAAACGCTTGGGATCTCTCCCCTCACCCGGGTCGGAGAGCTGAAACAGGGCCGTTCGATCCTTGCGTTTCATGGCCGCGATCACAGCCTTCAGAGCTCGATCAGGCGCGGCGGTATTGCCACTCCCGTCTTCCCACCAGGCAGAGTCGGGATAGAGACGCTCGTTGACTTGCAGGCATGCGGTCGTCCGGATGGCCCGAGCCTCGGTATCAAACGTCAGCGGCAAATACACCCGATGACTTTGCTCGGCCATCGCCGCGCCGTAGCCCAGGGCGAGCGACCCGACCACTGCAATGCACCGACGCAGGACGCTGAACGCGTCGAAGATTGAGGCCTCCGCAGGGTTCCTCTTGCTCTCGCCATCATACGGCGAGTCAGGTCGCCGTGAGGAACCGTGAAACACGTCTGCCGCGCCGGGGTACCCTCGCGGCGTCATGCCCGTCCACGTCGTCCAGCATCCTCTCGTCGAAGACGTCCTCGCCCGGCTGCGCGACAAGACGACGCCGTCCGAGGAGTTCCGCCAGCTCTCACCCACCGGGTGGCGCTGCTCCTCGTGGCTGAAGCCACCCGCGACCTGCCCTTGCAGGACGTCACGACCCGATGGTGGCCACGGGCGGGTCGGCGGCCATGGCGATCGAGCTCGGCGGCGCCCAGGAGGTCCGCCGGCTCTCGATCGTGGCGGCGCCCGAAGGGGTCTTCACGGCGGCCCTGGACCGGTGCCTGAACGACCGCAAGTACATCCTGCCAGGCCTCGGCGACTTCGGCGACCGCCTGTACGGCACGTCGCCAGACCTGTCGCCCTGACCACGCTCTGCCGTCAGCGCCCGACTGCCCGTCTTGACAGCATCACCATCGCCGGCGCAGTATCGCGCCGGTGATGGTGATGTCGTGCGCTCCGAGGCGGGATGACGCGCCGCCTTTGACTCCGTTCTGACGACGCGACGCGAGCGGACACCCACAGGAGGCCAGGGGGGCAAGCATGGCGACCGACGCCGGAGCCGAACTCAGGGTTGATGTCCACAACATCGAACCCATCCCAGAAGCGGACAAGGACTCCACCGGACTGCAGCAGATGTGGATCTGGGCCGGGGCGAACATCGCGCCGATCAACTGGGCCCTCGGCGCGCTGGGCATCGTCCTCAAGCTCGGACTCTGGGAGACGATCGCGGTCATCGTGCTGGGCAACATCGTGGGGTGCGCGATCTTCGCGGCCTTCACCGTGATGGGCCACAAGACCGGCGTCAATCAGATGGTCCTCGGTCGCTCCGCGTTCGGTCGCCGAGGGGCGTACCTGCCGAGCGCGTTGATGTTCCTCATGACCCTTGGCTGGATCGGGGTCAACACCTACTTCCCCGTCAAGATCGCGGTCGCGATCCTCGGTCAGTTCGGGATCGGCGACACCTGGCTGACCAATTTTATCGTCGTGACCGTCGTGATGGTGATCCAGGTGCTCATCGGCCTCTACGGCTTCTACGCGATCCGCACCTTCGAGAAGTACACGGTTCCCGTGACCGCCGCCATCATGGTGCTGATGAGCATCCTCGCCTGGACCCGGCCAGGGGTGGTCGACTGGGGGCTCACCAGTACGCTCCCGCCGGCAGCCCATCTGGCGATGATCACCCTGCTCATGACCGCGATCGGGGTCGGCTGGGGGATCTCCTGGGTCACCTGGGCCTCGGACTATTCCCGCTTCGTCCCGCGAACCGTGTCCTCGACCGCCGTCTTCTGGTACAGCTACGTGGGGATGTTCGTCCCCACCGTGTGGCTCGCCATTCTCGGCGCGACCGTCGCCAGTGTGACCAAGGACACCGATCCGGCCAAGATGGTCAGCGCGGTGTTCGGCGGGATCACGAGCATTCTGGTGCTCTTGATGGTCCTGCACGGCCCCATCGCCACGAATATCCTGAACGTCTACTCGGCGGCGCTGGCCGCGCTGAGCATGGGCCTTCGCCTCTCCCGGACGGCCGTGGCCCTGATTGCAGGCGTCGTCGGCTATCTGGTCACGATCTACTTCGTCTTCCAGCCCTCGTTCGCCAAGGCCTTCGACAACTGGATGATCAGCCTGCTCCTGTGGATGAGCCCCTGGGCCGGGGTGATTCTCGCCGACTTCTTCATCAAGCGGAAGGGTCACATCGACGTCGGCGCACTCTATCAGACGCCGGAGCGCAGCGCCTATGGCGACATCAACTGGGGCGCGATCGCGGCCTTCCTCGTGGGTCTGATCGCCGGGTGGACCGTTGAAGACGGCCTCGTCCCCGCCCTGCAAGGTCCCATCTCGACCAGCTTGCTCAGCGGAGCTGACCTGAGTTGGCTGGTCGGAATCGTCGTCGCCGGGGCGGTCTACCTGGCCATCGGCACGCGCGTGGTGGCCGCCGCTGTCCCGCGACCGATGGGTGACGCCCGCCGGTAAATGGCGTCAGGCCACTCACCGACAGGAGCGCTCCATGGACGAATTCTTACGAGCGGCGATCCAAGAAGCGGAGCTGGGCTTCGCGGAGAGCGGCATCCCGATCGGCTCGGTGGTCGTGCACAACGGGCAGATTCTCGGCCGTGGCCGCAATCGGCGGGTGCAGCGAGGCAGTGTCGTTCTGCACGGTGAGATGGACGCGCTCGAGAATGCCGGTCGTCAGTCGGCCCGCATTTATCGCGGCTGCACGATATACACCACGCTCTCGCCATGCGCGATGTGCAGCGGCGCGATTCTCCTGTATGGCATTCCGCGCGTGGTGGTTGGCGAGAATCGAACGTTCCGGGGCGAGGAAGACCTGCTTCGCAGCCGAGGGGTGGCGGTGGAAGTGCTTCAAGACCCTCGGTGCCACGAGCTGATGGCACAGTTCATTCGAGCCCACCCTTCCCTGTGGGCGGAAGATATCGGCACGTAGTCACGCGGTCTCCTCACCGCTTACCCGCCGTGTCTGCGGCGTGGGTCTGGAGCGGCGGGAAGTGGGCCGGCAGGTCTGCGGCCTCTACCTGGAAGAGAGCCTGCGCCTCGCGCAAGCCGCGGAACCGATGCGAGCCCAGGCCCCGGAAGCGGATGCCGGCTGGCCGCGACCGGCCCACGGCATCCCGGGTCGCGGCCGAGAGCAAGATCTGACCGCCGTGAGCAGCCGAGCAGATCCGCGCGACGGCGTGCACCGCCAGACCGACGTAGCCGGCGTCGGTCAGCGTGGGGCGCCCGCTGTGGATGCCGGTTCGGACCCTGACATCGACACCATCGGGCCAGGCCCGTCCCTGCAAGGTCCGCTCGATCGCAAGGGCCGCCTCGAGCGCCGCTGGAGCGCGATCGAAGACCGCGAAGAACTCATCCGCGCGAGCGTCGACCTCGCGGCCACCCACCCGATGCACGGAGCTCCGGATGATGGCGCGGACCTCAGCCAAGAGGGCGGCGTACCGATCGCCGAGTCGCTGGAGAAGGTTGGTTGACCCTTCGATATCGGTCAAGAGGAACGTCACGTACCCGGTCGGCAGCGTTCGCACTTCACTGGCCCGGGCTTCGACCTGGCCGCGAAGTCGCTCGTTCTCGACAGCCAGCCTGACCGCTGCGGTCACGGTCTTCACGAGGTCCGGATTGTCCAGCACGGCGCGGTCGTGCACGAGGGCGGTCATTGGCTGGCCGTGGCGCTCGAGGAGAGTCACGACACGGCTCTCTCCATCAGCCGGCAGGGCGGCTGGCTGACCGGCGCCGTCAAGATAAGCGCCGGCAGAATCGGACCAGTGCAAGACCGAGAGCGAGGGGTCACGGAGGGCCGTGCGCAGCCGCCGTTCGAACTCGCTCGGCGTGTCGACCTGTCCCAGTTCGATTACGAATCGACCTGCCGCCGCCTCGCTCATCTGAGACCGCAACTGGCCGGTCATGAAGCCGATGGGCACGATCCCGTACTTCTTGGCGGCGCTGAGGAGTCTCTTGCGCGCCCGCTCTCTGGCCGCGTCATCCTCGAACGCCACCTGGTTGAAGCGCGCAAGTGCATTTCGGACGTGTGGCTCGTCGTTGATCGGCAGTCGCCGTCGTCCCTTGGAGTCCACGTACGCGAAGGCGCTCTTAGGCAACTGCGACCGTTTCTTCGCGTTGAGCTGGCTCATGGCTGTCCGGTTC
>QHSA01000160.1 GCA_003220315.1 Candidatus Rokuibacteriota bacterium | reverse complement strand
ACAGTGCTACCCGGAATACAGCCAGCGGTGCAGGTGGCGGTGTTCGGGAGATTGCCTCCCGGGTTGCTCCCGACCCCATCCCAGACGCAGACATCCGCGCCCAGCCCCGAACACGAGGCAGCTCCCGTGAAGATGAGAATGGTCTGATCAGGTCCGGCGCCCCGCAGTGTGACATTACTGTGCCCACTGAAGTCGACGCCCGCCGCTAGGGTGTACGTGCCGGCATTAAGGAAAACGACTCCACCGCCCGCAGCGAGCGCCGCCGCGTTGCCGGAGCACGAGGCAATGGCATTGTTGATCTGGGCTGACGTGGTGCCCGGATTGAGTGTCGCGCAGATGAACGTCCGGTTCGGAATTCCGCCCTCAACGCCCGGGTTCGTCCTCGACCAATCGATGGCTCGAGAAGGGTCGAGAATGCCGGACCAGAGGAGCTGCGCATGGGCAACCAAGGGAGTGGCGATGAGCAGGAGAGCGAAGACCAGCGAGATTACCGCTTGAGTCCGAATCATTTGCATCTGGCTCCGTTTGAGAGCGTAAATAGTGCAACCATGATGCCATGAGATCGAGGTCGACACTGAGTCAAAGAGATAAACTGTATTGGTCGCTTACGCCACATGAGTTCACTGAAAGGTTTTTCGCCGAAGTCGCATTCCTGACGGGTCAGTGTCCATTTGACACCGATTGGGAGGCCCACGCGTGATTACCCCCTCCGACTGATGGCAGCCGACGGCGAATCTGTCCGCCTTCTCGACCGACTTGTGGTCGCGCCAAGTTGACGATTCCAGAGAAGCCCCAGCCTTATCAGCTTCATTGTTCGTTCCGACTACATCAGATGAGTGGGAACGAGCGCCAACGACCAACGACCGAACGCGCCCTCGTCTCTCAGGCGTTCGGCAGATTGTGGCGGCTTGAGCGAGGCCAAACGGAAGTCGGCAGGGAGTGCACCTGCCTGGCTTTGGCGACCTGAGTTGGCGCAGCGCTCGCCCGCCATCGGAGAGCATGAGTGACTCACAGGGAATGCTTTTGAAATCCGTGTACCGCGTGAAGCTCAAAGAGATCTCGCTAGGAAGGGCTGTGAGTGGCGCTCGGTTCGCTATCCTTATCGGTTTAACTTTGCCAGTCTTTTGGGCGCCTCTGAGCAGGCTGATTCGCTTCTCCTTCCAGCAGGCGCACTATTCCCACATCATCCTCGTACCCCTGGTCAGCGCATTTCTCTTCTTTCTGGAACGAAAGCGGATCCTCTCCCATGCCGAGACGCAATGGCGCGCGGGACTGGGGCTGCTCGCTGCCGGCGCGCTCTTCTACTCGTTGGGACAACGGCACTCCGCCTCGGCAAGCGAGAATGACCAGCTCTCCATCGCGATGTCTGCCCTGGTGATTCTCTGGGTCGGCGGCTTCGTTCTGTGCTACGGCTTCCGCGCTCTCCGAATGGGTCTCTTTCCTCTGCTCTTCCTCTTTCTCATGGTTCCCATACCGGACTTCGTCCTGAACCACGCGATCGTCTGGCTCCAGACGGGGTCGGCGGAAGTCTCCCACGCGACGTTCGACCTCGTCGGTGTGCCCGTCTTTCGGAGCGGGTTCACGTTTTCGTTGCCCGGCTTCACCATCGAGATCGCCGAAGAGTGCAGCGGGATTCGCTCGAGCCTGGCGCTGCTGATCACGAGCCTGCTGGCCGCACACCTCTGCCTCAGATCCGTCTGGGCGAAGACGGTCCTGATTCTGGCCACTCTTCCGTTGCTCATCGTCAAGAACGGAATTCGGATCGTGACATTGTCTCTCCTCTCGATGTATGTCGATCCAGGCTTTCTCACCGGCCGTCTCCATCACCAGGGTGGGGTCGTCTTTTTCCTCCTGGCTCTGGTGCTCCTGGCATCTCTGCTGTGGTTGCTGCAGAAGCCGGAAGGCCACACGAGGATGTCACGGCCGTGAACCGGACCTTCATCGATTACTATCGGTGCCCCGAGAGTTTTGCGAACTTCACTCTCATCGGAGAGCCCTCCTCGAACCCTGGGTTTTTTCGCTTCGGAGAGAACGCCGTGTGTTACGGCTCGATCTCGCCCGGCTTCCCTGCCCCGGAGGTTGGTCCTAACCTGTATGACGCGCTGGCAGACGTTGCGATCGACGGGCCATCACTCCTATTGCCTTTCGATCCCGTCGAAGTCACCGAGAACCTGCGCCGTGAGCGGTATCTCTCGGACCCGCACGGCGATCGCAAGACGACCTCCCTCGAAGGGGCGCTTTCGACTGCCTATCGCTTCGTGCGGCCGGCCCTGCCGGTCGCCGTCCGGAAGCATCTCCACCGACTGTATCTCCGAGGTTGGGAGAAGCTGTCGTTTCCGCACTGGCCGATTGATCGAACCGTCGACAACCTACTCGAAACGCTATTGGCTCTGACGCTGAAGGCCCACGCAGTCGACCGAATTCCTTTCATCTGGTTCTGGCCCGAGGGCGCGCCAAGCTGCGCCATCCTCACTCACGACGTGGAGACCCTGCCCGGAAGGAACTTCTGTTCGCGCCTCATGGATCTGGACGACTCGGTCGGGATAAAATCATCGTTCCAGATCGTGCCCGAGCGGCGTTACGCGGTTCCGGCAAGCTTTCTCAGCAGCCTTCGCGATCGCGGGTTTGAAATCAACATCCACGATCTGAATCACGACGGCCATCTCTTCTCCAACCGCGAAGTGTTTTTACGGCGGGTCGAAAGGATCAACGCTTACGGAAAGGAGTTCGCGGCGAGGGGGTTCCGCGCGGGTTCCCTGTACCGGAATCCAGAGTGGTTTGGGGCGCTGGACTTCGCGTACGATATGTCCCTTCCCTCTGTGGCCCATCTCGATCCCCAGCGGGGCGGCTGCTGTACCGTCCTGCCTTTCTTCATCGGCCGTGTCCTCGAGCTGCCGCTGACCGCGACGCAAGACTACACGCTCTTCCATATCTTGAACGACTATTCGATCGATCTCTGGAAGCGGCAGATCGCCCTCATTACCGAGAACCATGGTCTCGCCAGTTTCATCGTCCATCCCGACTACGTGATCCAGAAGCGAGCCAGAAACACGTACCAGGCGTTGCTGGCCCATCTCGCCCAGCTGCGGGCGGACGGCATACTCTGGATCGCGCTGCCGAGGGACGTCGATCGGTGGTGGCGGGAACGAAGGCAGATGAGTGTCGTACCCGAGGGCAACGGGTGGCGCATCGAGGGCCAAGGCAAGGAGCGCGCCCGATTGGCTTTTGCGACTCTCGTTGACGGCAAGCTCGAGTTCACCATTGAGGGGCAGGACACGCTGAAGGCGCGGAGGCCAGCCAGCCTTGCGTCCGGGCGGCGCCGATAGTGGCCATCTACACCCTTGATCCCTTGCGGGATCCTCGTTGGCCCGAGTTCGTGGAGCGGCACCCCAGCGCCAGCATATTCCACACCCGGGCTTGGCTGGCTCCCCTGCGCCAAACGTATGGGTATGAACCAATCGCGTACACGACTGCTCCTCCGAGAGCCGAGCTGTCCAATGGCCTGGTGTTCTGCCGCGTCGACAGCTGGCTCACCGGGCGCCGATTGGTATCGTTGCCTCTTTCCGACCATAGCGAGCCGTTGACCGATACCGAGGAGGAGCTGCAATACGTTCTCGGCTTCCTGGAGCGAGATCTGCGGAGGGAGAACTGGAAATACATCGAGCTCAGACCCTTGCGCAGCTCGCCGGGACAGTCGCCCGCCTTTCACAAAAGCCGCGCGTTCTATTTTCACCGGATGGATCTTCGTCCGTCGCTCGAGGTGCTCTTCCGCGGCCTTCATAAGAACTGCACCCAACGGAAGATTCGACGTGCCGAGCGAGAGGTCTTGACCTATGAAGGCGGAAGATCGGAGGCGCTCCTGCGCAAGTTCTACCAGTTGCTGTTATTGACGTGTCGCCGGAGGCAATTGCCTCCCCAACCGCTCAAGTGGTTTCGTCACTTGATCGACTCCGCGGGTGACAGCCTCACGATCCGTGTCGCCTCCAAGGAGGGTCGCCCCGTCGCGAGCATCCTCACGCTGAGTTTCAAGCATTCTCTGGTGTACAAGTACGGTTCCTCCGATGCGAGATTCAACAGCCTTGGCGGCATGCATTTCTTGCTTTGGCACGCCATCCAGGAGGCCAAGCGCAGCGGACTCCACGAATTTGACCTGGGTCGATCGGACTTGCAGACGCCGGGTCTGGCGACGTTCAAGGACCGGTGGGGCGCCACGCGCTCCGTGCTGAACTACTTGCGATGCTCTGTCTCGCCGGCCCCGAGCGCCGGCACGGGCTGGACGATGGCCATTGCGAAGCAGCTCTGCGGCCGGTTGCCCGATAATGTCTTGATCGCCGCCGGGAACATGTTTTATCGGCACGCCGGGTAGCCACGCCAGAGGAGCGGCGATCGGTCCATACGGAATCCCGGTTCACACTGTGTTACCAAGACTTTTCACATTCCTGCAATTCCAATCGCATCCCGGATGCGCTAGGCCTCGAATTTCGCGGCAGTCCGGAAATCGGCACGAGATGTGCTCTGTCAGTCCCCGGCGTGTTCTGTGCGGTACGTGTCTGGCGGGAGTACACCACCTCCCAAGGAGCGAGCGATGACCTCAGAATCTTTCGGTCTTATGACTCCCGAGCGGTCGCACACGGCGCCGCTCCAAGAACACATAGACCGAGCAATCCATGACCTCATAGCGTCGTGCCCAAACGCTGAACAGCTTTCCCCCGACGAACAGCGCGGGATCATCGCTCGCTACACCGCGGTGCTGGAAGGGAATTTTATTTACTGGATGACCGCCGCCTATCTCTCCGTCGTGTCACAGCAAGCCCACTCGATCATCCAGGAGAATCTCCGCGAAGAAGTGCGCGACAACCATCCGGGGATGCTCCGGAAGTTCGCGATCGCAGCGCACGCCGTTCCGACCGACTCGGACGCGCTGGCGGTCTATCGGAATCTGGAGAATGTCCGCCTGTTCGTGGGACGACTCTCCGGGGTGAAGATCGTCTTGATGATGGCCTTTTTCGAGGGCTGGATCACGCGCTTCATGCCCTATCTAGAGGGGCTCGCCAAGCGACAGGGGTCGGCGGAGCAAGAGTATACGGACGTGCACGGCGTCGTCGATGTCGTCCACACGCAAGAGCTCTTCCGGGCGCTGGAAGCCGAGATGAGGCTCTCCCACGATCCTCTTCCACCTCCGACGGAGCTCCTCGAGGGGGTTGGGCTCCTTCGGAGCCTGATCCAGACCATCCTTCATTTGCGCGCCGCGGGTCCAGCTCTCGCGCCGTAAGCCACAGGACGCCGGCAAGCGCCTCGACCAGCTCCTTCTCTTCCGCCTCACACAGAACAATGCAACCAAGGATCCCTCAACTCGACGGCATTCGCGGCGTGGCCATCCTGCTCGTGATCATGGTTCACGTCAGCGATAAATACCCCTCGCTCCACTTACAGTACCTGTTCGGCAACGGGTGGATGGGAGTTGATCTGTTCTTCGTTCTGTCCGGGTTCCTGATCACTGGGATTCTTGTCGACACAAAGCAGTCGGACGACTATTTCAAGAACTTCTACATGAGGCGCTGTCTCAGGATCTGGCCGCTCTATTATTCCCTGCTCTTCTTGATGTTCGTGGTCGTTCCCTTCCTGCGCCCGTCGGAAGCCCACACCGTCTTTGAAAGGTCGTCGCCTTGGTGGGCCTTTCCGTTGTTCCTCCAGAACTTCCTGATTCCGACGCCGACCATGGCCACGGGCCCGCTTGGCGCCACGTGGTCGCTGGCCATCGAGGAACAGTTTTACCTGGTGTGGCCCTTGGTCGTGCGATACCGCTCTGCCGCTCAGGTACGGCGCATCGCGATCGCCGCGATTTGCCTCGCTCCGGCGTTGCGCCTTTATTTGTCATCGCACCACGTGAATATCTACTCAAACATATTCTGTCGTGCCGACAGCCTGATGATGGGAGCGCTCCTCGCGCTTATCGTCCGCTCGGAGAATTTCGGCTCGCCCAAGTCTGTCAAACGAGCCTGGGGTTTCCTGATGATCGCGGCGCCGCTCGCATTTGTCACCCAGGCCCTGGATGCAAGATGGATCGTTTTCTCTCTGACCGCGGTGGCCTCGGCCTCATTAGTGTATCTGTCGCTGTCTTCTACGCACGTCTGGCTCCGGCTGGCGTTGACGAACCGCTTCCTGGTGTCCACGGGGACGATCAGTTATGGCCTCTATTTGCTCCACAAGATCCCGTTCGATGCGGCGCAAACGTTTCACGCGGACGGGCATCCCCTGCTGGCCCTGCCGATCATGCTCCTCGCAGGCTACGCGATGGCGGCGCTATCCTGGAATCTCCTGGAGAGGCCATTCCTGAGCCTGAAGCGATTCTTCGAGTCGACGCCGGGACTCGGACGAAACCTTCTCGGTCGTCACGTCGCTCGCGAACTGCGAACACCGTAGTGGGTGGTCTTCACATTGGCTTCGACGACGCGCGCCGGGTTACCAGTGACGAGTGATCCCGCAGGCACATCACGTGCGACGACGCTCGCCGCCGCAACGATGCAACTGTCCCCGATCGTCACTCCGGGCAAGATGATGGAATGTGCGCCGACGAAACAATTGTCGCCGATGCGCACGTCGCCATCTCGATTGTTGACATAATCGTGCGTCAGGATCGCGGCACCAAACGTGACAACCGTGTACTTCCCGATGTGGATTCCCTGCGGATTGGTCTTATCGAGCTTGGCACTCAGAGAGATCACGGTTCCTTCGCCGATGTCCATTTTCCAGACGCGAATCAGGTAGTGGCGACGGATCGCCACCACGACGTTACGCAACGCCTCACGCATCCTGGACGCTAACGGGGCCGCCATACAAACTCCTGCGAGCTTCGCCGCGCAGTCCCACGCACGGCTGATATTATCTAACACCGTGACCTGCCAGAAAGGTGGAGAATTCTTGAAGCGAGTCGCTAAAAACAGAACCCGCCGATCGCCATGAAGATAGCCGGTGGGGCGAACCGCCTCGGAGCACTCGTCATTGGCGGCAGTATCCGTGGGTTGTCCATCGCGAGGAGCCTTGGGCGCCACGGCGTCCCGGTCTGGGTGACAGCGGCCCGCGGCGATCGGCTTGCAACGCTCTCCCGGTACACGCGACGGACCCTTCCCTGGATCACGGGAAGCCCGGAAGAGCAGGTCGGATACCTGCTCCGCCAGGCGCGAGACCACCACCTCGATGGATGGGCGTTGTTTCCGACCGTGGACCGGTCCGCAGCGTTGCTGTCGAGATTCCGGCGCGAGCTGGCCACGAGATTCCGTGTCACGACTCCCGACTGGGACGTGCTGCGCTGGGCATACGACAAGCGCCTCACCTACCAGCTCGCAGCGCAAGAATCGATCGACCACCCGTGGACGCTGTGTCCCGCCAGCGAAGCGGACCTGGAGGCCGTCGACGGTCGGTTCCCGGTGATCTTGAAGCCGGCCGTCAAGGCGGATTCCAACCAGTTCACTGCCGACAAGGCCTGGCCCGCGGAAAACCGGGATCGTCTCCTTGCGCGCTACCGAGAGGCCCGGGCCCTGGTCCCGCCGGAGCTGATCCTGGTGCAGGACATGATCCCCGGTGGAGGAGAAGCGCAGTTCTCTTTCACCGCGTTGTGCTCGGAGGGGAGGCCGATTGCCTCCCTCACCGCCAGGCGGACGCGCCAGTACCCGATAGACTTCGGCCGCGGGAGCAGCTTCGTCGAGACCGTCGAGGTACCGGAAATCGAGGCACCGGCCCACCGTCTGCTGGCCGCGATCCATTACACGGGGCTCGTCGAACTGGAGTTCAAGTATGATCGTCGTGACCGCAGATACAAACTCCTCGACTTCAATGCTCGGATCTGGACGTGGTCGTCGTTGTGTTGCCGTGCCGGAGTCGACTATCCCTATTTGCTCTGGCGCATGATGCTGGGAAACCGCGTGCCGGAGATCCGTGGGCGTGCCGGAGTTCGCTGGGTGCGAATGCTCGCAGACGTCCCGGCGGCGTTCCAAGAACTCGTGCGGGGCCGCCTGCGTGTCGCTGACTATGTACGCTCCTTCCGTGGCCCGCTGGAGTTCGCGCTGTCCGCCGCAGACGATCCGTGGCCCGGTGTACTCGATGTCCCCATCCGCGCTCACGCCTTCACCACGAAGATTCTTGCTCACGCCAGGAACCTTGCGGGAACGGCGAACTGGACTCACGCGAGAGGAAGGGCCCCGGGCCCCAAGCTTGACGAGAGCTTGCCACGCTAATCCAAATATGTGAGGAGCGCATGTCAATCAAGATCACCGTCATTTCGCAGCTCCAGCAGATTGCCGAGAACGAAAAGAAGAATCTTCCCCCTCTGACGGACGACCTGGTCTTACTGGATTTGGGGCTCGACTCTCTCGCGATCGCGATTCTCGTGGCCCGCCTCGAGGAGACACTGGGACTCGATCCGTTCACCGAATCGGACGACGCGTTCTATCCGGTGACGCTTGGCGACTTCATCAGGTTCTATGAGAATGCTGCCCAATCACGCGACGTCGATTCGAGACAAGCTCGGTAACGCTTCGGACTGCGTGGGCCGCTGTCTGTGGGGCGTCGGCGCCGGCGTTTCCCTGAGCGATCTCCTGCGCGGCACGACTCTCGGCGGTCGTCTCCCGGAGCTCTCGGGTCGGTCGGTTCTCATCGCAACCCAGGATCAGCTCGCGGCGGGATTGGCGCTCGTCGAGCTGGACGGGGTGGCGCGTCGGGTCGTCATTTGCCCGCCTGACTTGTCATCCGACCACCTTCCTTCGGTGATCGCGAGGGCCGGCGTGGACGCGATCGTGTCCGACCACGATCTGCACGCTCGTGACGTTCCCGTACGCGTGATCTGCCGTGTGCCCGTGACGCCGGCGGACGGCGTGCAGCGCGATCGCCACGCGACCGACTGGGTGCTCCTCACATCCGGCACCACCGGCGCGCCGAAGCTGCTCGTTCATACCCTGGCGGGCCTGACGGCGCCGATCAAGAGCAGTCAGCATCAGGGCACCGATGTCGTCTGGGGTACCTTTTATGACATCCGTCGGTACGGCGGCCTCCAGATCTTCCTACGTGCCCTCCTCGGTCGTGGGTCATTCGTCCTGTCCAGCGCCGGCGAACCACCGGGGGAGTATCTCTTGCGGCTCGGCGCGCAGGCGGCGACGCACATCTCCGGGACCCCGTCGCATTGGCGCCGGGCGCTGATGAGCCCGTCCGCCCGCGCGATCGCACCACGCTATGTCCGGTTGTCGGGGGAGATCGCGGACCAGGCGATCCTCAATGCGCTCAAGGCATTCTACCCGCAGGCCGATATCGGCCACGCGTACGCGTCGACGGAAGCTGGCGTTGGATTCGAAGTCACCGACGGTCTCGAGGGCTTTCCGGCGAGACTGATCGGCGCGCGCGGCGAGGTGGAGATGAAAATCGAAGACGGGTCGCTGCGGATTCGTTCCGCCCGCACCGCCCTCCGCTATGTCGACGAGGACGGCACGGCGCTCATGGACCATGAGGGCTTCGTCGACACCGGCGACATCGTGGAACGACGCGAGGACCGCTACTACTTCCTCGGTCGCAGGAGCGGAGTCATCAATGTCGGCGGGCTGAAGGTCTACCCCGAGGAGGTTGAGGCGGTGATCAACCGCCATCCGGCGGTCCGCATGTCCTACGTTCGGTCAAGGAGAAGTCCCATTACGGGCTCGCTCGTCGCCGCCGATGTGGTTCTGAAGAGAGACCCCACTCCGAGCGGCGCGGGCAGTCAGATCGAGGACTTCAAGCGCGAGATCCTGCAAATCTGTCACGCGGGCCTCGCGGCCCACAAGATTCCTGCGACGATCCGCTTCGTCCCCGCGCTCGAGGTTGCCGCGGCAGGGAAACTCGCTCGCCATCATGCATAACGTCATCGTGACGGGTGGAAGCCGAGGACTGGGCCTGGGCATCGTCCGTAGGCTCACGGCCGAGGGGTACCGCGCGGTCGCCGTGGCACGCAAGATGAGCGACCAGCTCGCGGCCACGATGGAGCAGGTGGAACAGTCCCGTCCGGGGTCGCTCCACTTCATCCCCTTCGATCTCGGCGACATTCAAGACCTGCCCGCGTTGGTCAAAAGGCTGCGCAACGACTTTGGGCCGATCTACGGCTTGGTCAACAATGCGGCCCTGGGTTTCGACGGCGCGCTGGCGATCATGCACAACTCTCAGATCGAGCGCCTGATTCGCGTGAACACGCTCTCGCCGATCATCCTGACCAAATATGTCGTTCGCCATATGATGGCCGATGGCGGCGGGCGCGTCGTGAATGTGTCATCGATCATCGGGTTCACGGGATACAGTGGACTTTCGGTGTACGGTGCGACCAAGGCGTCGATGATCGGCTTCACTCGATCGCTTGCGCGAGAGGTCGGGCGCATGGGCGTCAACGTGAATTCGGTCGCGCCCGGCTTTATGGACACCGAGATGACTCAGGGGCTCGACGGCGAGCAACGGGAGCAGATCGCGCGTCGCAGTGCGCTTCGGCGTCTTCCCGACATCGACGACGTGGCCAGCGCCGTCGAGTTCCTCCTCGGCGAGAAGGCGAAAAGCATCACAGGGACCGTCCTGACGGTCGACGCCGGCAGCACCGCCTGAGGCCGCCGGACCGTCGGATGCCGATCAGAAACGGATCTGACCGCTTTGGATGCGGTCGTAGAGGGCCTTGTCGAGTCGGACGAATGAGTCGCGTTCGCGGTCGTCAGCATAGATGACGTCGGTGGTGGCGGTCGGATCGTAGCCTTGACGCACAAAGGCATCCTTCGTGTGCTTGAAGGTGGTGGTCACCTCCATCTCGCTCCGGATGCGCAGGAACAACGGACGCGCGTAGCCGGGCAGGCGGTCGATCAAGTGGATCCGGAGTGCTGCGAGATCGAGCTCACCGTCGGTGACGAGCGCGGCCATACCCGCCCGGCCGTCGGTGCCCGGGATGGCCACGCCGTAGACGTTGGCCGCCGTGACGCCGGGAAACGCGCAGATCGCCTCTGACACCTCGGAGGTCGCGACATTCTCACCCTTCCAGCGAAAGGTGTCGCCGATACGGTCGACGAAATAGAAATAGCCATGCTCGTCCTTTCGCATCAGGTCGCCGGTGCGAAACCAAGCGTCTCCCGGTTCGAACACGTTACGAAGGATCTTCCGCTCGGACGCCTCCGGGCTGGTGTAGCCCTCGAACCGGCTGCCGACGCTCGAGGGGTTGTTGAGAATCTTGCCGATCGCTTCTCCGATCTCGGTGGGACCGCAGCGGATGCACAGGCCCTGCTCGGTGCGGACCGGCTCCCCTCTTTCGACGTCGAATTTCACGAGCGCGGCCGGAAATCGATGCGCGAGAAACGGTGGAATGCGGCCGATGGCGCCGGGTTTGCCTTCGATGTTGAACATCGAGACGTTACCCTCGGTCGCGGCGTAGAACTCCAGAATCTGTGGAATGCGGAAGCGCCGCTTGAACTCGTCCCACACGTCGGGCCGCAGCCCGTTGCCACAGCACATCCTGATCCGGTGCTCCGTCTCGTGCGGCTGGCGCTCGCTGTGCAGCAGGTAGCGACACAGCTCGCCGATATACTGGAACAGGGTGCAGTCCCAGCGGATGACATCGTTCCAGGCTTGGCGTGCGGAAAACTTTTCGCGGATCACCACCGAGCCGCCACCGACCAGCACCGCGCCGGTGGCGAGCACGCCGCCGACGCTGTGATACATCGGCAGGCAGTTGTACATCCGGTCGCTCGACTGGATGTCCATCATGCCGGCGAACCAGTGGCTCCATTGCATCAGCCGGGCATGGCTGACGTTGGCGGCCTTGGGCAGCCCGGTTGTGCCCGAGGTATAAATGTAGAGCGCCCGATCCTCGATGGTCAGTGGCCGGCGCTCGGCCTCGCGCAGCGCCTCGCCCGCGTGTCGTTCGACGTCGCGATCGATCCGCGGGAATTCGTGGCGGCCGGCGCCGTGGGCCCAGATCGACGGGGCACCCGCAAGGTCCGACAGCGCGGTGGTCAACGGATCGACGAGCTCCGCAGCCGCGATGACGTGCGTGGGCCCGACGGTATTGATGCAGTGCGCGAGCGAGGGACCGGCGAGATTGGTATTGAGGAGCGAGACGATACCGCCGACGCGGGTGATGCCGAGCCAGATTGCCATGTACTCGGGCCGGTTCGGCATGAAGAGACAGACGGCGTCGCCCTTGGCGAGACCCTGCTCGAGCGCCCAGCGCGCATATCGGTTCGACCGCTCCGCGAGCGCGCGATAGGTCAGGCACTCACGGTCGGAGAGAAGGGCGGGCGCCTCGCCGAATTTTTCGGCGAGTTCCTCGATCACTGTCGATAAGATGCGATGAGGATGCTTGGGGATCCGCGCCGTGAGCTCGAGCGCGCGCAACCACGCCTGGGCGGCGGAACGATCGCTCATCGCTGATGTTTTATACCATTATCTCAACGATCGACCCCGCATTTCCGATGTGCGGTGTGAAGGGACCGGGACATGATGTTCGATGAGCTCCGGAGTGCTGTGGCCAAACTCGAATCCGCCATCGCGAGCGGGCCGATCGTCCCGACGGTGACGCCGCAGGAGATTCGGGGCTATCTCGCCTCGCGCTATGACTTCACGACGCCGCTGGCGCTCGACGAGGTCGCCGCCGATGTCGAAGGGATGTTACGCACGTGGCAGGTGCAGGTCACCCATCCGCGCTACTTCGGCTTGTTCAACCCGAGCGTGACACTGGCGTCGATCATCGGGGACACGCTGGTCGCGATGTACAACCCGCAGCTCGCGACCTGGCGGACCTCGCCCGCGGCGAACGAGATCGAACGCCACACCCTGGCGTGGCTCGGGGGGAAGTTCGGCCTGCCCGCCGGGGCGAGCGCGAGCTTCACGAGCGGCGGGGCGGAGGCGAATCTCTCGGCGGTCATCGTGGCGTTGACCCGGGCCTTCCCGGAGTACGGCGAACACGGGCTGGGGCGGCTCGGGGCTGCGCCGACGATCTACCTGACGGGGGAGGCCCATCACTCGTTCAACAAGGTCGCGCACATGGCGGGGCTCGGGCGCCGGGCGGTCCGCACGGTCGGGACGGACGGCCAGCTGCAGATGGATCTTGGTGATCTCGCCCGACGAGTCGCCGAGGATCGTCACGAGGGGTTGGCGCCCTTCATGGTGGTCGGGACGGTGGGGACCACGGGCGCCGGGGTGATCGATCCCTTGCCGGAGCTGGCGCGGTTCTGCCGGGCGGAGGGGCTGTGGTTGCACGTCGATGCGGCGTGGGGCGGGGCCGCCATCCTCTCGCCGCGCCTGCGGGGCCATCTGGCGGGGATCGAGGCCGCGGATTCGATCACGTGCGACGCGCACAAATGGTTTTCGGTGCCGATGGCCGCGGGGATGTTCTTCTGCCGGCATCCCGAGGCCGTCGGCGCGGCCTTCCGCGCGGAGACCTCGTACATGCCGGGGAAGACGGTCGGGCCGGTGGTGGATCCGTACACGACGTCCGTACAGTGGTCCCGGCGGTTTATCGGCCTCAAGCTCTTCCTGGCGCTCGCGGAGCGGGGCGAAGCGGGGTACGTGGAGATGATCGAGCACCAGGCGCGGATGGGCGACGTGCTGCGAGCGGCGCTCCGGCGCGCAGGGTGGCGGGTCGTCAACACGACGCCGCTGCCGGTGGTGTGCTTCACCCGGGAGGGCCTCGACCCCGCCACGTTCGTGGCGGCCCTCTATGAGCGCCAGATCGCGTGGATGTCGCAGGTCCGGCTCGGCGCGGGCGCCCCGGTCGTGCGGGCGTGCATCACCAGTTTCCGGACGACCGAGTCGGACATCGAGTGGGTGGTGCGCGAGATGGGCCGGCTCACGTAGGGGGGAAACCACACATGAGACGCGAGACGATGGCCATTCACAGCGGCTACGACGTCGACCCGACGACGAAGGCCGTGGCCGTCCCGATCTATCAGACCGTCGCGTATGCCTTCGACAGCGCCGACCATGGGGCGGCCCTGTTCAATCTCGAGGTCGAGGGGTTTCGCTACACGCGGATCGGCAACCCGACCAACGCGGTGCTGGAGCGGCGCGTGGCCGCCCTCGAGGGCGGGCTGGAAGCGCTCTGCGTGAGCAGCGGGCAAGCGGCGCTCACGTATGCGGTGCTCAACCTGACCGAGCTCGGCAGCAACCTCGTCTCGGTGCCGCAGCTGTACGGCACCACGCACACCCTGTTCGCGCACCTGCTGCCCCGTCAGGGCGTCACGGTCCGCTTTGCCGAGTCGGATCAGCCCGACGCCATCGAGAAGCTGATCGATGACCAGACGCGGGCGGTCTTCTGTGAGAGTGTCGGGAACCCGGCCGGCAACATTTGCGACCTCGAGGGGCTGGCGCGCGTGGCCCATCGCCACGGCGTCCCGCTGATCGTCGACAATACGGTCGCGACCCCCATCTTGCTGCGGCCCATCGAATACGGCGCCGACATCGTGGTGCATTCGCTGACGAAGTTCATGGGCGGGCACGGCACGACGCTGGGCGGTATCATCGTCGACAGCGGCACGTTCCCCTGGCGGGAGCGCGCGGACAAGTTTCCGATGTTCAGCCGGCCGGACCCCTCGTATCACGAGCTGGTCTACGTCGACCATTTCAAGGCGGCCGCGTTCATCGCGCGTTGCCGCAGCGTCTACCTGCGGACGACCGGCGCGGTGTTGTCGCCGCTGAGCGCGTTCCTACTGCTGCAGGGCATCGAGACAGTGGCGCTGCGGGTCGAGCGCCACGTGGAGAACGGCCGACGCGTCGCCGAATTTCTACGTCGTGATCGCCGCGTCGAGTGGGTCAACTATCCGGGCTTCCCGGACAGCCCCTATCACGCGCTCGCGCAGAAATATCTCGGCGGGCGGGCCTGCTCGCTGCTGACCTTCGGGATCAAGGGCGGCTTCGAGGCCAGCAAGAAGTTCTACGACGCGCTCAAGCTGATCAAGCGGCTCGTCAATATGGGCGACGCCAAATCGCTGGCCTGCCATCCGGCCTCGACGACCCATCGGCAGATGTCGGTGGACCAACAACGCCAGGCCGGGGTGAGGCCCGAGATGATTCGGCTCAACGTCGGCATCGAACACGTCGAGGACATCATCGGTGACCTCGATCAGGCGCTCGAGGCGATGGAATCAGATTAGGAAACCGGCTTCACACTGTTCTGACAGAACTTTTCACACTCCCGCAGTCCTGATCGCACCCAAGAGCGTCTAGGCCTCGAACTTCCCGTCATTTCGGAGCTCGGCACGAGATGTGCGTCACTTCTCCCCGGTGGTGTTTATGCGTAGCGTGTTGGGCGGGAGGCTCCAGCTCCCAAGGAGCAGGCCTATGACCGAAGACCGTCAGCCATCTTTCGGCCTGATGACGGTGGCGGGAGCGGAATGCCTGCGCGGGAACCCGCCGGTCGAGTTCCGTGAATCCGACGCGAACTGCATCGATATCGGCCTCATCAACAACATGCCCGACGCGGCATTGAAGGCGACCGAACGGCAGTTTCTCACCCTCCTCGATGCGGCGGCCGACGGCATGGTGGTCCGCCTGACGTTCTATACGTTGCCGGATGTGCCGCGAACGGATGCGGGCCGACGCCATGTGAGGGGCGCCTATTCCGGCGTCGACGATCTGTGGGACAGCCATCTCGACGGCCTCATCGTGACCGGAACAGAGCCGAAGGCGCCGAACCTGAAGGACGAGCCATACTGGGAGAGCCTGATACGGGTCCTGGAGTGGGCCGAGCACAACACCCATTCGACCGTCTGGTCCTGCTTAGCCGCGCACGCCGCCCTGCTCCACATGGATGGCATCGACCGACGTAAGCTCAGCGACAAGCGCTTCGGCGTCTTCGAGTACGCGCGGGTCTCGGATCACCCGTTGATGGCCGCCGCGCCGGCTCGACTGCCGATGCCTCATTCCAGGTGGAACGACCTACCGGAGGACGCCCTGACCTCGAGCGGCTATCGGGTGCTCACGCGGTCGGAGCATGCGGGCGTCGACGCGTTCGTGAAGCAGACAAAGAGCTTGTTCGTCTTTTTCCAGGGCCACCCGGAATACGAAGCGAATACATTGTTGCTCGAATATCGCCGAGATATCGGGCGCTTCCTCAGGTGCGAGCGAGAAACCTACCCGCCGATGCCGCAGGGCTACTTCGACGAAGAGACCGTCGACGCATTGACCGCCGTGCGAGAGCGAGCGCTGTTGGATCGGCGTGAGGAGCTGCTCGCGCAGTTCCCGACTGCCCTGGCGGGGGAACGAGTGACGAGTCCGTGGCGTTCGGCAGCGGTCCGCGTGTATCGGAATTGGCTCTTGTACATGTGCGCGCAAAAGGACCAACGGCTGAAGGCGAGGCAGAGTGCAGCAGCGGCTCGCCGAGCCTCCTGACCGGCGTATGGAGATTGGAATGTCTCGAACATCCCGCGGCTGGGTCGTGTGTGTCTTGGCCGTCCTGGTCGCGGTGGCCGGGTGCGCGCGGTCGCCGGAGGCTCAGAAGGCCCGTCATCTCGACCGCGGCGACAAGTACTTTGCGCGGGGACAATACCGGGAAGCCATCATCGAATACCGCAACGTCCTCCGCGTTGAGCCCGCCAACGTCCGGGTCATTCGCCAGCTGGGGCTGGCTCATTACCAGCTCGGAGAGGCGGGATCGGCGTTCGACTATCTAGAGAAGTCTCACGGGCTCGACCCCACGAACGTCGAGGTGCGACAGAAGCTGGCAGCGATCTACCTCTTGGGAGGCCGGCCAGCAGAGGCCCAGCGTGAAGCGGCGCTCATCCTCGAACAGGACCCAAGAAACGTCGAGGCCTTGGCCGTTTTGGGGGGGGTCGCGCGCACCCCGCAGGAGATCACGGCAGCGATCCGGCGCCTGGAAGAGGCGCGACGCGACGTCACGGACCGAACAAAGCTCCATCTCGCACTCGGGAGCCTCTACCTCCGCCAGCAGGATCTCGTGGCGGCCGAGAGCGCCTTCAGGGAAGCGGTCACGAACGAGCCGAAGTCGGTCGAGGCTCATCTCGCTCAACTCATCCTCGCCAATTTTTATCTTCAGACGGGTAGGTCTGCCGAAGGGAAGCAGCTCTTGGGAGAAATCACTCAGAAGGCTCCCGAGTTTCTTCCGGCGTGGCACCGGGTCGCCGAGGTCTCCCTCGCCGAGGGCCAGTATGACGAGTCTGCCAAGGCCCTTCACGTGATCCTCAAGAAGAACCCCGCCAACCTGAACGGCCTCCTCCTCCGAGGGAGGATGAACCTCGCCAAGGGCGAGACCGCCCCGGCGATCCAGGACTTTCAGCAGGTCCTCAAGCTGGAACCCCGGCTGGCGGCAGCGCACTATCACCTCGCGTCAGCCCATCTTCGAGACGGGAACACGCAGCAGGCGAGAGCGGAGCTCTACGAGGCAACGAACACCGACCCGAACCTGACGGAAGCTGGCCTCTTGGGGGCAGAGCTCGACATCCGAACGGGGGCCGTCGCACCGGCGATCGAGGCCCTCCAGAAGACGATTGCCAACCGCCCCAGCGAGGTCCGCGCCTATCTCCTCCTCGGAGCGGCGTACTTGTCCAGACGCGAATCTGCGAAAGCGACGGAGGCGTACCGAAAGATTGTGGAACTTGCCCCGAAGGACCCGCGAGGGCCATATCTCGTGGGGATAGGTCTGCTGGCGCAGGGGAAGCGCACCGAGGCGCAGAGGGAGTTCGAGGCGTCACTCGCCCTGGCGCCAGCCTACGCTGAACCGCTGGCGCGACTCGTGTCGGTTGCGCTGGCTGAAGAGAAGCCTGACGTGGCGCTCGAGCGGGTCCAGAGGCAGATCACGCGCGTGCCGAGCTCTGGCGAGCTCCGGCTTCTTCTTGGCGAGACTCACCGGGTGCGGGGCGACCTGACAGGCGCCGAGGCAGCCTATCTAGAGGCGCTCGAACTCCAGCCTCGCCTCGTCGGCCCCTATCTCAAACTGGGGGAGCTATACATTCGAAGGGGCGACGACGAGCAGGCGCTCGCCAAACTCGAGAGTGCCATACGGGTGAATCCACGAAGCCTGCCAGCGCTCATGCTTTCCGCGGTGATCTTCGAAAGAAGGGGCGACCTCTCAAACGCTCGGGCGGCGTACGAGAAGGTCTTGGCCGTCCATCCACGCTTCGCCCCCGCCGCCAACAACCTCGCCTACCTCCTCGCTGCGCATGGCGGTGACAAACAAAGGGCCCTCCAGTTGGCCCAGACGGCCAAGGAAGTGGCTCCCGACGATCCACATGTCTCAGATACCTTGGGATGGATCCTGTACCACCGAGGTGTCTACCAGCGGGCACTCACGCTCCTGAAGGAGAGCGCCGCGAAGCTTCCTGAGAGCCCGGAGGTCCAGTACCACGTCGGGATGGCCTCGCTGAAAGCTGGGGACAAGGAGGCTGCGAAAAAGAGCCTGGCCGTAGCGGCTGCGGCTCGAACGACCTTTGTCGGCAAAGCGGAGGCCCAAGAAGCCCTGGCCCAACTGAAGTAGCCAGCCACAGCACTTCTACGGCTCTTCACTCGAGGGCGCGGACGGCGGTACGGAGCTCGTTCAGGTGGAGAGCCTTGATGACGGTGACGCCAGCCACGAGGGTGAGATCAGTGTATGTGGGGAGAGTCCGACCCGCCGCCTGATAGGCCTCGTTGAGGGCGGTCCGGAGCTCGACCAGGTGCATCACGCTGACCGGAGTGGTCCTCGCTGTGAGCGCGGGATCAGTCCAGTCAAAGGTCGCCAGCCCCCGGACCATGCGGACGATATCAATCGCCGCGCGGAGCTCCACGATATGCACCGCCTGGATAGGCGTGCTCTGAACCGTGAGCGGATCATCGGTGAACGTAAAGGGCGCCAGCGTGACCGTCAAACCGGTCGTGGCGATGTTGCCGGCGGCGTCGCGCGCCGTAACCGTGAGCTCATTCGTCCCGACCTGGACCACGATGCCGCTGGCCGTCCAGCTCGTCGTCCCAGACGCCGTCCCGCTGCCGCCACGACCATTCCTCCACGTCACCTGGGTCACTCCGATGCTGTCAGACGCTGTGCCCCCAAGAGTCAGGAGGGGGTTGCTCGTGCTGTAGGTCGAGCCGGAGGTCGGCGAGGTGATCGCGACGGTCGGCGGGATCGTATCCGGCACGATGCCGGTGCCGGTCAGGATCCGTGAGACGGTGTCTCCGTCCGCGCTGGCGGTGAGATTCGCCGTAGCCGTCGCCGATGTGATCGGGGTGAAGCGCACCGTCACCGCCTGGGTCGCCCCCAAGCCCACGAGGCTGAACGGACTCCCGGAAACGACGCTGAAGGGGGCGGAGCTCGACACGGTCCCAGACACGGTTCCACCGCTCGTGTTTGACACGGTGAGAACTTGGTCCGCCAGGGCACCCAAGTTCACCGTCCCGAAATTCACGGTGCCGGTCGGACTCACGGCAAAACCGATTCGCGCGGTGGCACTCGCAGGGGCCGAACAGGCGCTCTCATTGCCGCTCGTGTCCACCGCGGTGACCGAAACGTTGTAGAGACTGCCCGTGGAGAGCCCCGTGAGCCTGAAGGTGACGGTTTGGTTGGGAGGTGGGCTCGGCGTCGAGGACGGCACCGGCAAAAAGGAGGACCCCGGACAGGGAACGCTAGACGTCCCAGAGTAGACACGATAGGACGCCAGATCCGTCAAAAGGCTTCCGTCGGAATTCGCGGTAGGCGCGGTCCAGGAGGCGTCGAGGACACCCGCTCCACCTGGGGCTGCGACGAGGGAGACTCCACCTAACGCCAGACCGAGGCCTACAAGCCACTGGGGCCGACGAATCAGGAGGCGCACCCCTCGGGTACGGAAGCTCGAACGGTTGTGCAAAGATTTGCAGCAACCGATGTGCCAGTCGAAATCTCATATCACTTCAGGTACTTAGGTGTACTCGTCGATCAGCGTGGATGATCAAGGCATTGACACACGCCCATTGAAATTGACACAGGCTGCGCCGGACCCTCCCCTACTCCGTTCTTACTGGAGCGCGTGGACAGCGGTACGGAGCTCGTTCAGCTGAACCGCCGTGATGACGGTGACCCTCGTCACGACGGTGGCATCCGTGTACGTGGGAAGTGCCCGGCTCGCCGCCTGATAGGCTTGGTTCAGCGCTGTCCGGAGCTCAGTCAAGTGGACCGCTTTGACCGGAGTGATCCCCTGCGTGAGCGCGGGATCAGTCCAGCCAACGGTCGGCAGCCCGTGTACCGCGCGGACGCTGTCGATCGCCGCCCGGGCCTCTATGAGGTGCACCGCCTTGACGGGCGTGCTCTGGGCCACGACCGGGTCATCGGTGAACGCCGCCGTGCCCGACAACGTGACCGTCAGGCTGACCGTTTTGGTATTGCCGGCAGCGTCCCGCGCCGTGACCGTCAGCCCGTTGGTTCCGACCAGGAGGGCGATCCCGCTCGCCGTCCAGCTCGTTGTCCCGGTCGCCGTCCCGCTCGCCCCCTGACTGTTCGTCCACGTCACTTGGGTTACCCCGACGTTGTCAGACGCCGTCCCCCCCAGCGTCAGGGGGGTGGTGCTCGTGATGTACGTCGGGCCGGAGGTCGGCGCCGTGATGGTCACCGTGGGCGCCGTCGTATCCGTCCCGGTGCCGGTCAGGACCCGGGAAAGGGTGTCTCCGTCCGCCACGAAGCCGACATTCGTCGTCGCTGTCGCCGATGTGGTCGGGGTGAAGCGCACGGTCACTGCCTGAGTCGCCCCCAGCCCAGCGAGGCTAAACGGACTCCCGGAGACGATGCGGAAGGGGGCGGAGGCCGACACGTTTCCAGACACGGTTCCACCGCCCGTGTTTGATACGGTGAAGACTCGATCCGCAAAGCTCCCGACGCTCACACTCCCGAAGCTCACGGTGCCCGTGGGGCTCGCGGCAAAATCTATTCGGGCGACGGCACTCGCCAAAGGGGTCGCACAGGCACTCTCACTTCCGCTCGCGTCCACCGCGGTCACCGAAACGTTGTAGAGCGTGCCCGCGGAGAGTCCGGTGAGCCTGGCGGTCACGCTCTGGTTGGCGGGAGGACTTGGTGTCGGGGATGCGAACTGAGAGAACGAGGCTCCCGGACAAGGGGTGGCGGAGGTTCCGTAATAGAGGCGGTAGGACGCCAGGTCTGTCAATGGGCTTCCGTCGGAATTCGTCGTTGGGGCAGTCCAGGAGGCGTCGAGGATCCCGGCGCCAGCCGGTGTCGCTGTCAGGAGGACTCCGCCGAGGATGAGGCCGAGTCCGATGCGATTGACGGCGGCCCGACCCTTCGAGAGCATGTTGATCTCGTCCTTTCGGGGAGACCACCAATGTTCCCGGGGGTGTCGAGCACCCCTCCTTCGGCAACCCGGCTGTCAGGCTCGTCGCCTGACCCGTGGTTTTGCGTCGCCGCCTCGCGGCGGGTTTGCCCTTCTCGAGAGGGGGTCTTCCCTGAGCGATTGATTTGTGCACGCTGGGTGCCAAGACAAAAATCCTTTAAAGTCAGGTCATTGGGGCCGTTTGCTTGGGTGCTCAGTCAAATATGGAAAGACATCACTGCCAAAACTGCCAAACTGGCTCACGCCTGAGAATCACCCTTCCAGCGCTCCTGGCGCATGCCATCCAAGCCCGCGATACGCTGGTGGAAGGTCAGTACGTTCTCACAGACGGTGCACAGTCTGAGCAAAGGTTTTCAGGGTTTTCATCGCTCGGAGGCACGAATGGACGTCTCTCTCAGTGCTAAGCCCCCAAATTCCGGAATCCTTTTCCGTTTGCCCATGAGTGGCGCAACAGTTGCTGCTCATGAAGCCGTGCCCCTGCGAGCATGCAAGGCCTCAGCATGAGTGAATGGCGTGGTTTGGGGCCACCCCCCTCCGACGTCGGCGCGAGAGTGGTCGACGACCTGCTGTTTCGATTCCTCGTCGACCTCGAAGTTCAGAAAGCTCAGCGACTGCGCTATTGCTTTTCGATTGTGTGCCTCGCGTTTGACGGTATCTCTCCCGAGACACGGGAACCGTCTCGACCCTCCTTCGCCGAAATTGCTACTCGCTACATTCGCACCACCGACGTTGTCACACCGTGGGCGCCGGCCTCCCTGGCCATGCTCCTCGTTGACGCCGAAACAACTCACCTACCGCCGATCCTCAGCCGGCTGACGGCGCTCCTTGGGCCCATCCCCTGGAGTGCAGGTGGCTCCTGCTACCCGAAGACCGCGACCCGGGCCGATGACATGTTGCGTCAAGCTGTCGACACGATGATCCGAGCCCGCGAGGATGGCGGTCACAGGCTCTACGTCGGGTCCTGACGTCGACCGCGACTCTGGACGCGTGCGAGCGCCTCGCTGAAGTGCTTCAGGACCTCGGGCTTCTCGATGATCTCGGTGACTCCGAGACGACGAGCTTCGGCGATTTCGCCGAGCGTCGCGAGACCTGTCATGATGATGACCGGTAGCTCAGGATCGGTCGATCTGATCTTCCGTAGGACGGCGACGCCATTCAAGGCTGGCAACCGGACGTCGAGCACGACAGCGTCCGGGCGCTCGCGTGTGAGATAGGCCAGGCCCTCTTCCCCGGAATGCATGACGGTGGTCTCATGGCCGTCAGCCTCGAACGCCTCCGCGAGAACCCTGGCAACGAGCTTGTCGTCCTCGATCAAGAGGAGCTTCATTGGACCCCTCCTATGGCCTCCAAGAGCGATCCTATCACTGTCGGGGCCGCGTAAATTTTCTAGTGACAGCGGATCGCGCGAATGGCATACTGCCGCCTCACCAGAACGAAAGGTGCCTGCGTTTTCAAGCTTTTCCGGAAAGGGCGGAGACGCCGGGATCTCCCCGGGGGAGGCGCCAGTGCGTACCGATCAAGTCGACTCAGTGGACAGGCCGCTGGCACAGACAGCGGCTCGAGCGCGTTCTCTCGCCGACCACGTCGCGCTCCTCGACGGGAGCCCGCAGATGCGAGCGGTCCGGACGGTGATCGAGAGCGTCGCCGACACTGACGCGACGGTCCTCATCCGGGGTGAGAGCGGCGTGGGAAAGGATCTGGTCGCTCGCGCGATCCATTCCGCGTCCGGGCGCGGCCACGGGCCCTTCGTCAAGGTGAACTGTGCGGCGATCCCTCCGGGCCTCCTCGAGTCCGAACTCTTCGGCCACGAGAAGGGCGCCTTCACCGGCGCGCATCGGCGGAAACCAGGGCAATTCGAGTATGCCAACAAGGGCACGATCTACCTGGACGAGATCGCAGAACTGCCTCTCGCGCTCCAGGCCAAGCTCCTCCATGTGCTCCAGGACTTTCGTTTCTCGCGGGTGGGGGGCCACGGGCTGATCGATGTCGACGCGCGAGTGGTCGCCGCCACGAATCGAGACCTGGAGCATGCGATGGCGCGGAGCGAATTCCGAGAGGACCTCTACTACCGCCTCAATGTAGTGGAGATTCGCATTCCCCCCCTCCGGGAGCGCAGAGGGGAGATTCCCCTTCTCGCGTCAGCGTTCCTCTCTCGATTCAACGAGCAGTACGGTCGCGCAAAGCAGCTCTCGTCCGAGACGATGGCTCGCCTCACCGAGCACTCGTGGTCGGGAAACGTCCGAGAGCTGGAGAACGTGATTCGACGCATGGTGGTTCTCACGGACGGCGAGCAGGCGTTCGAGGCCCTCGTTGCGCGCCAGCGGAACGGGCACGCCTCGACCCATGCGGCCGCATCGATCGCCAGCGAGGGCTTGCGGGAGATCGCGCGCCGCGGCGCGCGGGAAGCCGAGCGTAAAGCCCTCGTGGAAGTGCTCGATCGCGTGCAGTGGAATCGCGCCGAGGCCTCTCGCATTCTCAAGGTCAGCTACAAGACGCTGCTCAACAAGATCTCCGAGTGCAAGCTGTCGCCGCCGTCGCGGCGATTCTAGGCGTTCCGATCCCCTAGCCGCGCGGGGCGGCTCGACGTCCCGCCTCCGCCCTGTAATCCCGACCCCGCGACGCGCGCCGGCCTCGCCGAATGAATGCGCACCTCACGTAGGATTCTGCATGTCTCCTGCAACCGTCTTCACGCTTTCCGGAATCGCGCTCAGCCTTCCGTGCTCTGGAAGGCCACAACTTCGCCGATTTCTTCATGACCCACGGCGCTGCGACCTGTGGCACGAGTCCTGCGTTACCCATCTCAGGAGAGAGCAGCCAAGCTCGCACACTGAGGGGGAGACGGGAGATGAACAGGATCGCAATTGTACTGCTCGGGGGCGGGATCATCATGGGGCTCGGTCTGGTGGCGATCCCGGCGTCGGCGGATCCGCTACACATCGCTTGCACGAGCTCGACAGTCTGCACCGGCGCGTCGGTCACACTGGCGACCAGCAACACCACTCCGACGTTCGACATCATCAGCATGGACACCGGTGGCCTGCGCGGGACCGGATTTCTTGGAGTGCTGGTGCCGAGCGTGCTGGGGCCCGACGCGACCGCAAGCTTCACAGTGACGGGCGGTACGTTCCTGGAGAGCATTGCCTTCACGAGTGGGGCATTGGGTGACGTTGGCAATCTCAACGAGCCATTCTTCAGCGACTACACACTCAGCTCGCTTGCCAGCGCGAGCGCACAAGCGGGAGTGACGGCGAGTTCGTTTACGGCATACGAGTTCAATCTCGGCGCGTACGACAGCCCTGGAGGGGGCGCCGCCGGAATCAGCGGGCTGTCAGCTGGTTCCCTTCCCACCGGAACGGTTCTGGTCGCCTGGGTGGAGACCGGCGCCGGCAGTGGAGTGCAGACTCCGCTGAGCGAGTCCCTCACGGTGG
Organism: Candidatus Rokuibacteriota bacterium; assembly: GCA_003220315.1. Classification (GTDB taxonomy): domain Bacteria; phylum Methylomirabilota; class Methylomirabilia; order Rokubacteriales; family CSP1-6; genus 20CM-2-70-11. Next base: position 36,529 of record QHSA01000160.1, on the reverse strand, counting down.
TACCCGAGCCGGGCACTCTGGCCCTTTTGGGCTCAGGTCTCGTCGGTCTGGCCGCGCTTCTCAGGAAGCGATTGGTCCACCCCATCCGAGACGACGTCGTCTAGGCTCCTCTCTCTGCTGAAAGCCGACCTCCACCTTCACACCCGCGAGGGGGAGCCCTGGATCGCGTACGACGCGCGCACGCTCATCGCTCGCGCGGCACACGACGGCTACCAGGTCCTCAGCATCACGGACCACGACCCCCTCACCTCCGACGAGCGCCTTTCGGACTACGCGAGGGAGCGTGGGATCGTGCTGATCCCCGGCGCCGAGGCGACGATCGAGGGGCGCCATGTCCTCCTGTACAACTTCGACGTTCACGTCTCCGCGATCCAAACCTTCGCTCGTCTCAGACGATTCAAGGGACCGGACTGGCTGGTCGTTGCTCCGCACCCGTTCTTTCCCGCCCCGTCCTCCCTCGGGAAACGGTTACTCGACGAGATCGACGTCTTCGACGCCATCGAGTGGAGCCACTTTTACACCCCCAAGGTCGACTTCAACCGAAAGGCGGCCGCGCTCGCCCGGGAGGTGGGCCTGCCGCTCCTGGGAACCTCCGGCAGCCATCTCGCGCGGCAGTTCGGAACGACCTACTCCCTTGTCCAGAGCGAGCCGACCGTGGCCTGTGTTCTATCGGCGATTCGCAAGCATCAGGTGCAGATCGTGAGTCATCCCCTGACGCTCAGGGCCATGACGTTGATCGCGGCCGAGATCGGCCTCCGCGATGGATGGCACCGCGCAAAGGCGGCGCTCCGCCCGGGCCTCTCGCCGCCAGAGCGAGTGCACGACGCGCTGCACTTGCACTGACCAGTGACAGGTGAAGACGCGCCGATCCAAGCTGACGGCTTGCAAGCTCGCTAGGCGATCGCCCACCGCAGGTAGATGCTGCCGGCAGTGAACCCGGCCCCGAAGGCCGACAACACGAGGCGGTCGCCGGGCGCGAGGCGGCCTTGCTCGTTCCACTCCGACAGAGCGATCGGGATGGTCGCGCCGACCGTGTTCCCGTAGCGATCGAGGTTGAGGATGACGCGGTCGAGACCAAGACCGAGGCGCTTGGCGACCGCCTCGATGATGCGCCGGTTGGCCTGATGCGGGACGAGCCAGGTGAGGTCAGCGACCGTCACGTCGTTGCGCTTCAGGACTTCCTCGGTCACCTCGGCCATGCCCGTGACGGCAGCCTTGAACACGGCCGGGCCGTCCTGCACGACGAAATGCCGTCGCTTGGCGACCGAATCGACGCTCGCGGGCTCGACGCTTCCTCCGGCCGGGATGTAGAGCGCCGCTTCCCCCTCACCGTTCATGCGACAGACGTGGTCGAGAATCCCGACCGACTCGTCCTCGACGGGTTCGACCAGGACCGTCCCGGCGCCATCACCGAACAGCACGGCCGTTGCGCGATCCTGGGGATCGACGACACTGCTCATCCGATCCGCCCCGGACAGCAGCACCCGGCGTGCCGCGCCCGACTCCACGAGCTTCGTGGCCACGACGAGGCCGTAGACGAAACCCGAGCAGGCCCCGGCGAGATCGAAGCCCCAGGCGTGGACGGCTCCGAGCTTCCGCTGCACCACCGCGGCGGTTGACGGGCACAGCCGGTCCGGCGTCATCGTCGCGACGATGATGCAGTCGACGGCCGTCGGTGAGATGCCACGGACGTCGAGGCAGCGGCGAGCCGCGGGCACGATCAGGTCGGACGTGCCGCCCACCGACATGAAGCGGCGCTCGGCGATCCCGGTGCGGGAGCGAATCCACGCGTCGGTCGTCTCCAGTCGCCGCTCGAAGTACGCGTTGGGATAGGTCTCTGGCGGCACGTAGTGGCCCGTCGCCGTAATCGCTGCCCGCATCGTGTCCTCTCCAAAGGTGGGACCACGCCCGCGCCGACGGCTCGTCGTCGGAGCGTCGCTCGCTAGAGTTCCCAGGGCGGCTCGACGGCCATCGGCAGCTCGAGCACCGTCGGGAGGTCGGCGGCGAACGCCTCCGCGAGCGCCCGCGGCAGCGTGTCCACGGTCACACGCTCGCCCCGGGCGCCGAACGCTCGGGCGAGCGCGCGGAAGTCGGGATTCGCGAGGTCCGCCTCTCCCCACCGCCCCTCGAACATCCGCTCCTGGAGCCACTTGATCGCGCCGTAGCGCTCGTCGTTCATCACGAGGAAGACGACCGGCAGCCGGTACTTCACCGCCGTCGCCAGCTCGTTCACCGAGTACATGAAACCCCCGTCGCCCGCCACGGCGAGCACCGGACGCTCGGGCCTGGCGATCTTGGCGCCGATCGCCGCCGGCACCGCGTAACCGAGCGTGGCCGAGCCGACCGGATAGAGGAAGGTCCGCGGGGCGAGCACGGGGAAGCGCCACTCCATCCAATAGTTGATCCCCGTCTGGTCGTTCACCACGATCGCGTCGTCCGGGAGCGCCGAGCGAAGCGTCTCGATCAGCCGCGCGGTCTCGACGGTGTACCGCGGGCTCGCCGCCGCGCTGAGCCCGCTGCGCCAACCGTGATCCCAGCTACCGCCGGCGTTGTCGGCCCCGAGCTCGGCGAGGAGTCGCGCAAGCCCGTCTTTCGCGTCGCCCACGATCGAGAGCTGCGGCTTGAAGAGCGCGCCGATCACGGTCGGATCGAGATCGAGGTGGATCAGCGTCTGCCCGGGACCGAACGCGAGGTTCAGCAAGAGGCCCTGCGTCGACCGGTGAGCGAATCGACAGCCGATCGCGACCACGACGTCGGCGGCCTTCAGCACCGGCTCGCTGGCGCGGCGGTTGGGCAGCACGGCGTGCCAGAGCGCGTCGCGCTCGCTGATGGCGCCTCGTCCCATCACCGTCGTCAGGACGGGGGCATCCAGGCGGCGCGCGAGTGCGCGAAGCTCGGTTTCGGCGCCGGCGGCGATCACTCCCCCGCCCGCGAGGACCAGGGGTCGCTTGGCCGCGCGGAGAAGCCGTGCGGCCTCGGCGATGTCGGCCACGTGGCAGGGGGGCCGCCGGCCGTACCCGCCCGCTGGCCGCTCTCCCTCGACCCGCGCGAAGAGAAAGTCGTTCGGAATCGAGACGGCGATCGGCCCGGGGCGGCCGGTTCTCAGCAGATCGAACCCGCCGCTCAGTGTTCGCGCGATCGCGCCCGCCTCGGTGACCGCCTCGGCCCAGCGCGTGACCGGGCGAAAGCACTCGATCTGATTGGGGACGGCGTGGAGCGCGCCCACGTCACGGCCGACGAGGTCGGAGGCGACGTCCGACATGACGAGCACGACCGGCATCGACCCCGCGTACGACTCCACGAGGGGGGTGAGGGCGTTCGTCGCGCCGGGCCCCGTCGTCGCCACGATCACGCCGACCTCGCCCGACGCGCGCGCGTAGCCGTCCGCCATGAACCCGGCGCCCGCCTCGTGGCGCGCCAGGACGTGGGTGATCGCCGACTGCCGCAGGAGCGCGTCGTAGATCGCCAGATTGTGGACGCCGGGGATGCCGAAGACGTGGCGGACGCCTTCGGCCTGGAGCGCCTCGACCACCCACTCGCCGCCCGTCTTGATCACAGCATCGCCTTGAAGCCGCGGTCGATCGCGACGTCCACGAGCGACGGGCCCGCGGACGCGAGGCACTCGGCGAGCACCTCGCGGAGCTCGCCCGGCTTCTCGACGCGCTCGGCGCGCACGCCGAGCGCCTTCGCCAGGCCCACATAGTCGATCTCGGGATCGATCAGGTCCATCCCGGGGAAGATCCCGCGCTTCGCCGAGGGAAGGTCGAGGCTCAGCATCCCCGACTTCAAGATGGCGTAGGAGGTGTTGTTCGGCACGATGTAGGTGATCGGCAGCCGGTACCGGGCCGCGGTCCAGAGCGCCTGAGGGGCATACATCACGGAGCCGTCGCCAATCGTCGCGACGACTTTCCGACCCGGGAGGGCGAGCTGGACGCCGATCGCCGCCCCCATACCCCAGCCGAGCGTGCCGGTCTTCGAGCCAAAGAACGACGCCGGCGTCGCAAACGGCATGGACCGCAGCACGAAGGGCAGCGACGTCGCCGACTCGTCCACGACGACGGCGTCGCGCGGCAGGAGCGACGCCAGCGCGTGCATGAGATACGCCTGCCCGATCGGCGTCCGTTGAGACTCCGCCTCCGCCGCCGCGCGCATGCGTGCGACGATCTCCGCGCGCCCCCGGCCGATCGTTTCCGCCCGCGCCCGTGCCGCCGTCCGCGCCGCGTCCGTCAGCGTCGTGGCGAGCGCCTTGGTGAGCTCGACGAGCGTCTCGCGCGGATCGGCGACGATGCCGAGCGAGACCGGATAGCTCCGCCCGATCTCCCACGGGTCGTCGTCCACCTGCACGACGCTGAGCTCGCGCCGGAACGGCGCCCCCTCGGTGTGGAGGAACCAGGTGAAGACGTTCGCGCCGACGATCAGGACGCTGTCGCTCTCGCCGAGCGCCTTGCCCACGGCGGCCGGCGACGGGAACAGCCCGCCCCGCCAGAGTGGATGATCACCCGGGAAGTTGGTGCGGCGGTACACGGGCTCGCCGTGGACCCGCGCGCCGAGGAGCTCGGCGAGGGCCACCAGGGGGGCGAGGGCGCCCGAGCGGGCGACTCCGTCCCCCGCGATCACGAGCGGCGCGCGGGCTCGTGCCAGCAGCTCGGCCGCGCGCGCGACCGCGGCCGGCTCGGGGCGTGAGCGTGTCGCGATCTCTGGCGGCCCCCCGCCCGCGTCCTCGACGACGCCGCGGAGCAGGTCCATCGGGAGCGCAAGGAAGACCGGCCCCGTCGGCGGCGTCAGCGCGACCTTGAGCGCGCGGCGGAGTGCCGCGGGCGCCTCGTCCGCGCGCCGCAGCTCGTAGGACCACTTCGTGAAGGGCTCCGCCATCCGGACGAGATCGGCGGCGAGGATCGGCGCGTCCATCAGGAAACGGGTATCTTGTTGGCCCGCGGTGACGACAAGCGGCGTCTTCGCCCGCGCGGCGTTGTGGAGGATCGAGAGGCCGTTGGCGAGGCCCGGCGCCACGTGGACGTTGACGACGCCGACCCTCCCGGCGGCCTGGGCGTAGCCGTCGGCCGCGGCGACCGCTGTGGCTTCCTGGAGCCCCAGCACGTACTCGAGCCCCGAGTCCGGGAGCGCGTCGAGGAACGGCAGCTCCGTCGTCCCCGGGTTGCCGAAGAGATAGCGGACGCCGGCCGCTCGGAGGATCTCCATCAGCACGGCCGCGACGTTCATGCGCCCGAGGATACTACGGACGGCGACGCCGTTGGGCCGGAGCGCGTGTCATTTCGGCCGCGGAGTCGGTGTCGGCGGCCCGAACCGGAGGTACGCCGCGTCGATGCCGGCGCGGATCTCCGAGAGCGACTTGCCCTCGGCCCGCTGGCGCATCACGTCACGCGTGATGTCCATACAGAGGGTTCACGTCGCGGCGTGACTGGTGAAGGTGATCCGTCCCTCCGACTCCGCCTTGATGTAGCAGGCACGGTTCGAGGTGTGACCCAAACTCGCGCAGCCGCAAGTGCACGGAGCCGTGCGACCTCCTCCGTCACGCCGAACACCGGCAGCCGGCCGCGCGGGAGCGTCTGAACCTGATCGCCGATCTCGTCCACGGTGGCGGGCTGGGCGCCCGCCGTCAGCCACCACGCGACCCCGCCCGCCCCGAGGAGCAGCGCCGCGCCGAGCCCGCCGACCGTGCGCCTCACGCGCTCCTCCTGAGCTCGTAGCTCCGGGCGCCGTCGCGCAGCGCCCCGCGCCCCGTCCGCTCGTCGTAGTCCGCCATCCCGAGGAGCTGGAACGCGGCGGCGCGGCTGAAGCGCGCCTCGAACGTCCCGCCCTTGACGGCGCAGTACGGGACGTCGCCCGGCCCGATCCTGAGCGTCGCCGGCTCCACGTGCTCCTGCGCCCCGTCGTTCAGCGAGGCGATGAACCCGCCCGCGCCGCGCTCGAAGCGAATCACGACGAAGGGCACGTCCGCGACCTCGACAGGGATCCTGACGCGCGTCTGGATGAAGTAGCCCTGCGCGTCGCGCCGGAGGTTCCCGCGCAGGTTGAGGAGGATCCCCGGGTGCGTGACTTCCACGTCGTCATCGAACCAGTCGCCGTTCACGTCGACCCTGAGCTTGGGTAATTCCCACTGGACCGCCATCACACGACCCGGCGTTCACGTCGCGTCGAAGACGACGCTGGCGAAGGTCACGACGCCCTCTGGATCCGGCCACTGCGCGTATCGCCGGAGCGTGCCCCGGGTGCCCCCGAGCGCGCGGAGCAGCGCGTAGATCGGCGAGAGCCCGCAGATCCGGCGGCGGTCGCCGTCGCGGGCGACCCGGTCGAAGAAGGCCTCGGCGTCGCCCGCCTCGACCGCCTCGAGCATCGCCCGGTCCTCCCCGCCGAGCCTGGCCAGCTCGGCCGGCGACACCGGCTCGGGATCGCCGAAGCGCGGGCCGACGTGAGCGAGGTCGGCGCCGGCGATCAGGGCCACCCGGCGCCCGCTCGCCGCGATCGTCTCGCCGAGCGCCTCGAGGAGACGCGGGATCCTCGGGTCATCGTCCACCCGTCGGCCGCCGACGAGCGCCTCGTGGGCGAAGCTCGCGAGGATCGGGACGATCGCGATCTCTCGCCGGCCGGCGAAGAGGTAGCGCAGGAAGACCGCCTGGAACTCGATGGAGTGCTCTTTCCGGTGGGCCCCCTCCGAGCCGAAGCAGTCCTGTCGCGCCCGCTTCGCGAGCGCGTTCGTGAACTCGCGATCGACGGGAACCTGCCCGAGGGGGCTTTCGTAGGCCTTCAGCGTCAACGCGAACGGATGCGCCATGCCGGTATGGCTGGTGCCGAAGATGACGAACAGGTCGGCGTCGCTCCGCTCGGCGAGGTCGCGGTACGCCCAGGCGTAGGCGGACCGCCCGCGGTGGAAGTCGATGTGCGGCGCGATGATCCCGGCGACACGGGGCCGGCCGGCCCCGCTGCCGTCGACGGGTCCGGGACCCTCGGGCGGCGCGAAGAAGCCGTCGAAGAACGCGTGGATCTCGGAGGGATCCAGCGGATAGGCGCCGCCGCCGTGGGCGGCCGGGCGCGTCGGGGCCTCGAGGAACGCGTGATCGATCGCGGCCCGGCGCTCCGCGAAATGCGGACTGTCGAGGAAGCCCTGCTCGTCGAGGGCGTCGGCGATCTCGGTGATCCGCTCGCGCGAGACGAGCTCCCCGTGCTGCCGCATGATCGCAGCCTGAATGTCGGCGATCGAGTGCTCGCCGTCGAAGAGCGACACGATCTCAAGAAGGACTCGCGGCAGTAGCACGATCGCGTCGGTGTATCCGGCGGGATCGCGGAGGGCGAGGACCCGGCGGCCCTCGTGCTGGACGGGAAAGGCCTCGAGCGGACGGAGACGCGGAGCGAAATCGGTCACGGTTGGAGGAAATTGAGAGCCGCGGCGGTGTAAATCCGCGCCGCCTCGGTGAGTTCCGACACCTCGACGTGCTCGTCGACCTGGTGGGGGATCAGCCGGTTGCCGGGACCAAGGGTGACGATCGGAATGCCGAGCGTCGTCCGGAGGATGGTGCCGTCGGTCGAGCCCGGCACTCCGCTGAAGCGTGCCGGCCGGCCCGTGACCCGGCGCACGGCGGACACGACCGCCCGCACGAGCGGCTCGCCCCGCTCGACCCGCGTCGCGAGTCTGAAGCCGTTGACGGGCGCCCACTCGATCGTCACCCCGGGGCGGCGCGCCATCGCGCGCTGGCAGGCGGCGTCGATCTCACGGGCGACGGCGCTCCCGTCGGGCCCGGGCGTCAGGCGCACGTCGAGCGTCAACCGAGCGCTCGACGGGATCACGTTCGACTGCCCGATCCCCTGCGCCGGAGATTGCACGATCGTCGGAGTCACGGTCGGCGGCTTGAGGTACCGGCTCTTCTCCGAGAGGCGCCGGAGGCGCTTCTCGAGCGCCGGAACCTCGGCGAGGAGCGCGCCGATGGCGGAGATCGGGTTCGCCCCCGCCTCGGGCATCGCGCCGTGGGCCATCCGCCCGCGGACCAGGACGCGCGCCCAGACGACACCGCGCTGCTCGAGGCAAACCTCGTTCTGCTCCGGCTCGCAGATGATCGCCGCGGAAAGCTCGCGCCCGAGCGGCGTCGTGCAGAGGTGGCGCGCCCCGAGCATGTCGCCCTCCTCGTCGGCGAGCGCGCCGACGACGAGACGTCCGTGGAGCTCCGCGCCGCTTCGCTTGATCGCCGCCCCGGCGATCATCGCGGCGGCGAGGCCGCTCTTCATGTCGGCGGCCCCGCGCCCGTAGATCCTACCGTCGACCAGCTCGGCGCCGAACGGCGGGTGCGTCCACTCGCGCGGATCGCCCTCGGTGACGACGTCGGTGTGGCCCTCGAGCAGGAGGCTTGGGCCCCCGTCGCGGTCGCCGAGCCAGGCGACCACGTTGGGCCGTCCGGGCGCGACCTCGTGGACCTCGACGCTGAACCCCTGCTTTCCGAGCCAGCGCTCGATGTAGCGCGCCACCTCGGCCTCGGTCGCAGTCGAATCCCCCGGCCGGAACACGCTCGGGATCCGCACGAGGTCGCGCGTGAGGGCGATCAGCTCAGCGTCATCGATCGAGGAGAGCGCGGCATCGATCGCCGCGGCGCGGCGCCGGGCCACGGAGGGCTACTCGTGCGGGTACGAGAGGATGACCGAGTCCAGCCGGATGACGCGGTACTCTTCACCCGCGATGTAGAAGTAGTGGCCCTCGACTTCTTCGGCCGACTCCTCGAAGGCCACGACCGCCTTGAGATCGGGCATTTCCCGGAAGGCATTCGCGCCCTCGTCGAAGCCGTCCCCGCGGGCGACGACCTCTCCGTAGCGAATCGGCGACCCCTTGGGGCAGTGGATGCGGACGTCCGCGGGCCCTTCGGACATGAGCTTCACCAGGAGATTGATGCCGTAGACCTGGATGGGGATGGGCGTCATCGGCTCACTATACCACGCTCGTTTCCGTCCGGACCGCGGGGCGCGTGGCACTGACGAGGTACCACGTGAGGATCGCCGACGCGATGACGGCCATCGCGCCCTTCCCGCGCTGCCCGAGCACGAGGCCGCCGATCCCGAAGAGCGCGAGGTAGACGACGGCACAGCCGAGGAGCCACTGGACGAGCCCGGCGCCGAGCGCGGTCTCGCCGGCGGTGTCGGGGGCGACGGCGCGCCAGCCCGGCCCGCCCGCACGGACGCGTCGGTGGAACGCGCGCAAGTGGTCGGGCCGCTCGGCGGGCGTCAGGTACGTGACCGCCAGCCAGACGATCGTCGTGAGCGCCGTCGTCACGAGGAGCAGCTGCGCGAAGCCGCGCGGGTCGTCGGGGGAGAGGCCGAAGCCCCACTGGGCGACGAGCGAGAAGACGAGCGCCGCCGCCATCGCGCTCACCTCCGACCACGCGTTCACCCGCCACCAATACCAGCGCAAGAGGTAGACGAGCCCCGTGCCGGCGCCGATCGCCAGGAGGAACTTCCACGCCCCCTCCACGGTGCTGATGTTGAGCGTGACGACGCCGGAGATCACCATCATGACGAGTGTCGCCACGCGTCCCGCCGCGGCGTAGTGGCGCTCGCTCCGGCCCACGGCCCAAAAGCGGCGATAGACGTCGTTGACGAGGTACGACGCTCCCCAGTTCAATTGCGTCGAGATCGTGGACATGTACGCGGCGAAGAACGCGGCGATCAGGAAGCCGCGCCAGAACGGCGGGAGCAGGTCCACCATGACCTTCACGTAGCCCGACTCGGGATCGGCGAGCCCCGGATAGAGCACCATCGAGACGAGGGCGACGACGATCCAGGGCCACGGCCGGAGCGCGTAGTGCGCGATGTTGAACCAGAGCGCCGCGAGGAGCGCGTGGCGCTCGTTCTTCGTCGAGAGGATCCGCTGGGCGACATACCCGCCGCCCCCCGGCTCGGCGCCCGGGTACCAGGAGGCCCACCAGTTGACCGCGAGGTAGACGAAGAACGTGAGCGCCGGCATCCACGCCGAGTCGAGCGCCGGGATCACGCGGAGCGGTGCGCCGTCGGGGAAGCGCGTCTGGAGCGCATCGAGGAGCCCCGCCATCCCGCCCACGGCGCCGAGGGCGAAGACGGCGAGCGCGATGCAGCCCAGCATGGCCAGGACGAACTGGAAGAAGTCGGTGACGAGGACACCCCAGAGCCCGGAGAGCGTCGAGTAGAGCGCGGTGAGGACGAAGAGGCCGAGCGTCGCCTGCCACTTCCCGACGCCGAGGGTCATTCCGACGATCTTCGCCATGGCGGCGGTGACCCAGCCGATGATGATCGAGTTGATCGCGAGCGCGAGGTAACAGGCCCGGAAGCCGCGCAGGAACGCCGCGGGTCGGCCCGAGTAGCGGATCTCGGCGAACTCCGCGTCGGTCATCACCCCCGCGCGGCGCCAGAGGCGCGCGTAGAACACGACGGTGAGCATGCCGCTCATCACCATGCACCACCAGAGCCAGTTCCCCGCGATCCCGTACTTGACGGTGAGCCCCGTCACGGCGAGTGGCGTGTCGGCGGCGAACGTAGTCGCGACCATCGAGGTCCCCGCGAGCCACCAGGGGACCGCGCGGCCCGAGAGGAAGTACTCGTCGGCCGAGGCGCCGGCGCGCCGCGAGTAGAGGAGCGCGATCGCGACGGACAGGACGAAGTAGAGCACGATGACCGTCCAGTCGACCGCGGTGAGGGTCATGGCGCGTCGCCTCCCTCGGGGAGCGCCGCCTGCTCCCCCTTCCGCTCGATCGCCTCGAGCTTGGCGCCGAATCGTTCGAGCGCCCGCTCGGCGTCGGTGAACTGACTCTGCGCGTTGCCGAGGTGCTTGCCGAGCGTCCGGATCGGCTCGCGCACCTTGTCCAGATCGCCGGAGAGCCGGGCGAGATCGTTCTGGATCTCCCGCGCGTGCGCCTCGATCCTGAGCCCGCTCAGGCCCAGGATGATCACTTGAAGATAGGCGTAAAAGCTGTTCGGGGACACGGGCACGACGCGGCGGGACAGCGCGTAGGTGGCGATGGCCTCGTCGTCCGCGTCCGCCTCATCCTTGATGATGATCTCGTAATAGACGTTCTCCGCCGGGACGTACATGAGCGCGAAGTCGAAGGTGCCCTCGTCCGGCAGGATGTACTTCTTCGCGATCTCGTCGATCCGTGTCTTCACGTCCCGGGCGAACTGCTTCCGCAGAAGCCGGTGCCGCTCCTCCTCGGGCTCGGCGAGCATCCGGCGGAAGTTCTCGAGCGGGAACTTGGCATCCACGGGCACCAGCCGCCCGGCGAGGCGGATCGCGGCGTCCACCTTCTCGCCGCTCTTGAACAAGCACTGCAGCTCGTAGTGCTCGCGCGGGAGCATCTGCGCCAGGAGCTCGCCCAGCAGCGTCTCGCCCAGTCCACCCCTGACCTTCGGCGATTTGAGAATCTGCTCGAGGCCCTGGATCTCCTTGCCGACCTCGACGACCCGCTGGGTCGCCTCGCCGAGCTTCCCGAGGCTCCCCTGCACCTCCCCCACGACCCTCGCGGCGCTGTCGAGGCGGTCGCCCATGGTCGCCTGCGCCGACTGGATCAGCCTCATGCCCTCCTGGAGCTGGCGGCTCACTTCCGCGCTGACGCCCTTGAGCTCGGTCGCCACGCGCTGCTGGAGGCCACCCACCTCGTCCTTCACGCGACGCGCGAGGTCGCCGACCTCCTTCCTCACGGACTCCTGTCCTTCGTGCGCCTGGCTTCTCGCGCCCTCGATCTGGCGGAGCAGCATCCACGCCACGAAGACGAGGGCGACGAGAAGCGCCCCGGCGACGGCGGCCAGGGCCTCGGTCACGCCCTCCGGCCTTTCCAGTGGCGGCAGATGGGCTTGAAGCCGCAGGGCGCGCAGACGACCGCGTCGCGACGATCACGGCAGTCGCCCGACATCCGCTTGTGGCAGAGCGCGAAGTCGTACTTCACGGGGTCCTCGGGGTCGATCGCGGCGAGCCGGCGCGTGATCTCCTCGGCCATGCGCCAGGTGCGCGACTTCCGCCGCGTGAGGCCGATGGACCGCGCGATGTTCTCGACGTGGGTGTCCACCGGGATCAAGAGCCGCGCCGGCGCGACCGCCGTCCACAGGCCGAAGTCGGGCGGCTCGCGGCGGACCATCCAGCGCAGGAACAGGTGCAGGCGCTTGCACGGGCCGCCCGCCGAGGGCAGCGGGAACAGGTGCCGGTACCCGCGCGAGCGGCGCCCACGCGGAAAGACCTCGCGCAGATCGGCCTCGAGGAAGCTCCGGGCGAAGCGCTCGAGCGCCGGCCCGATCGGCCCGGCGGGGTCGGGATCTCCCGCGAGGAACAACTTTTCGAGTGTGCCGTAGCGCCCGAGCTGGTCGCGCGCCGCCACGCAGAATGCGACGAGGTCCCGCGGCCGGTTGAAGCGGTACCAGAAGCTCTCGAACGCCCGTGCGTCACGCCGCGGATCGAAGCCCACGACAAACGCGGCGGGCGACGGGCCCATCACCGCGAGGACTCCGTCGAGCTGGCGCCCGAAGAGATCCACGCGGCCGTACGCGAGACACGCGGCGAGGAGCCCGACGAGCTCGCGATCGCGCGGATCGGGGTAGCGGAGAGGAAACCGGATGGCGTCGAATTCGACCCGCGCGGTGTAGTCGAACTCGCGATAGAAGTGCTCGAGCGGCTCCCTGAGCGTGCGCGCTGACGTCATTCCGCCGCCTGCGGGCATGATACCATGCCCTCACCCATGAACGTCGGTGTCGTCGGCCTCGGCGCGATCGGGCGTGCGGTTTGCCGCGCTCTCGACGAGGGCATTCCGGGTCTCAGGCTCTCCGGGGCGACGGCGCGCGACCGGGAGAAGGCCGAGCGGTTCCTCAAAGGGCTCCGCTCCCCCGCCCCGTTCCTCTCGCTCGACGACCTGATCGACGCCTCCGGCCTCGTCGTCGAGGCGTCCACCCAGGCGCACCTCGAGGAGATCGCGCCCAAGACCCTCAAGGCCGGCCGGGACCTGGTCGTCCTCTCGTGCGGGGGGCTGCTCGGCCGTCAGGACTGGGTGAAGCTCGCCCAGGCCAACCGCTGTCGCATCCTCGTTCCCTCCGCGGCGATCGCCGGGCTCGACGGCGTCAAGGGCGCGCAGGTGGGCACGATCTCGTCGGTGACGATGGAGACGCGGAAGCCCCCGCGCGGGCTCAGCGGCGCGCCGTGGATCGAGGCGCAGAGGATCGACCTCGACCGGATCACCGAGGAGACGCTCATCTTCGAGGGCCCGGCGACGGAGGCCTGCCGGGCGTTCCCGGCCAACGTGAACGTGCTCGCCGCGCTCTCGCTCGCTGGCATCGGGCCCGAGAAGACGCGCATCAAGCTCTACGCGGTGCCCGGGCTCACGATGAACCGGCACCGGATCACGGTCGTGGGGGAGTTCGGCCGCCTCGCGATCGAGGTCGAGAACGTCCCGTCGGAGAACCCGCGGACCGGCAAGCTCTCTTACATGTCGACGATCGCGCTCCTCCGCGAGCTGACTGCGTCTCTGCGCGTCGGTACCTAGGCTGCAGTATCAGTCCCTAGTGCGGCTGGGTCGCTTCGAGGTACCGCTCGGCCTCGAGCGCAGCCATGCAGCCCGTCCCCGCGGCCGTCACCGCCTGGCGGTAGACGTGGTCCTGGACGTCGCCCGCCGCGAAGACGCCCGGCACGCTCGTCCCGGTCGTCCCGGGCTTCACCTTGATGTAACCGTTCGGCAGGAGCTCGATCTGGCCGCGGAAGATCTGGGTGTTCGGCTCGTGGCCGATCGCTATAAAGACGCCGTCCACCTGATGCTCAGAGAGCTGTCCGGTTTTCAGGTGCCTCAGGCGCACCGCGGTGACCTTGCCCTTCTCGACGTCCATGACGTCGTCCACGGCGCTGTCCCAGACGAACTCGATCTTCGGGTTCTTGAACGCCCGCTCCTGCATGATCTTGGAGGCGCGCAGCGTGTCGCGGCGGTGGACCACGTCGACCTTCTTGCCGAGCCGCGAGAGGTAGAGCGCCTCCTCCATGGCCGAGTCGCCGCCACCGACCACCATGATGTTCTGGTCCTTGAAGAAGAAGCCGTCGCACGTGGCGCACGTCGAGATGCCGCGCCCCATGAGCTTCGTCTCGGCGGGGAGCCCCAGGAGCTTCGCCGTCGCGCCGGTGGCGATGATGATCGTGTGGCCCTCCCAGGTGGCGTCGCCGGCCTGCACGACGAAGGGCCGGCGGGAGAAGTCGACGGCGGTGACATCCTCGGCGATCATCTCGGTCCCGAAGTGCTCCGCCTGCCGCTTCATCGTCTCCATCAGCTCGGGTCCCTGGATCCCCTCCACGAATCCCGGGTAGTTCTCGACCAGCGTCGTGAGCATGAGCTGGCCGCCCGGCTGCACCCCCGTGAGCATGAGCGGCGCGAGGTTCGCGCGGGCCGCGTAGATGGCCGCCGTATAGCCCGCCGGCCCGGAGCCGATGACGATGACCTTGCGCGTCGTCCCCATAACTCTCCTCCGTCTTTAGATGCGCTCCCGGTTCCGGGCGATGCTCGTCACACGCCGAGGATCGCGCCGAGGTCCGCGAGGTCTCGGAGCTCGTAGCGGGGCGGCGTGATCCCGGGCGGAAGCGGGGCGCCCTCCGGATTGATCCATGCGGCGTCCATCCCGATCTGCTGGGCCCCGAGCACGTCGATGTCGGCGCGGTCGCCGACGAAGAGCGCCTCGTCGACCCCGACGTCCAGGCGGCGCAGCGCCTCGTCGAAGATCTCGCGCTTGGGCTTCCGCCAGCCGACGGCGTCGGAGACGACGATCGCGCTGAAGCGGCGGGCGACGCCCTCGCGCTCGAGGATGTCCACGGCGGTCGGCGTGTAGTCGAAGTTCGAGACGACCGCCAACCGGTACCGCCGCGCGAGGCGCTCGAGCAGCGGCCCGTGATGGAGGGGAAACTCGGCGGCCTTCCCGAGCTGGGACCGGTGGGTATCGATCAGCGTCTGGCCGAGCCCGGGTGGCAGCCTCGCCGGGTCGAGCGCGAGGCGACGGAAGAAGTGGTCGAACCGCTCGGGGGCCGGGACCTCACGGTAGTCGATCGCGCGCAGCCGCTCGGCCTCGCGCCAGCTCTCGACGAGCGCCTCGTAGCACGCCTCGAGGGAGATCTCGGGGGCGTGCGATCTCAGGACCTGGTGGAGGTGGCCCGCCGTGGAGCGCACCGTCCGCCCGTTCACCTGGATCTCGGGCATGCGATCCCGATCGAAGCGGACCAACGTGTCGAAGAGGTCGAAGAGGACAGCGGTGTAGGTCATCAGAGCGGCTTCCGCCCCGCGTACCCCTCGTCGAGGCCGTGCCAGTGACGGATCTCGCGTTCACCGTACTGCCAGCAGAGGTTGACCTCGCGACCGTCGCGCAGGTGCGGGAAGTCCACCAGGCCGAGCCCGAGGTCCTTCGGCCGGCCGCCGAGCTCCACGACCTTCTCGAGCGTCTTGCGCACCCGTTCGGTCAGCTGCTCGATCCGCCCGGAGTCCGCGCGCCACTGCGCCCGGTCCACGACGCCACCGCCGGCCAGCGCGATCCGCGCCTGCTCGGCCCGCAGCCGCTCGCGCAGCGCGGCGGCCTTCGTATGAGCGGCCATCGCCTCGCGCATGAGCGGCGTGAGCGCGGGGATCAGCGCCTCCACCTCGCGCGGCGTGAAGTGGCGGTCAGCCACGGATCGGCGCCTCGACGAAGATCGCGTGCACCTCCTTCGGCCCGTGCACGCCGCGCGTGAGCGTCAGCTCGATATCCGCCGTTCGGCTCGGGCCGGTGATGAAGCTGATGACGGCTCCGCGGGGCCCCGGCGCACCGTCGGCGTGCCAGAGCTCGAGGAACACGCCCGCCTGCGCGAGCGACTCGACGAGCGCCGTCCGGTCGAAGAGCGCGATGTGGTAGGGCGGCAAGAGCGACGTCGAGCGCGGGCGCCCGGCGCCGCTCGAGAGGACGAGGGTCCCCGTCTCGGCGATCGCGAGATCCACGCCCGTCAGGCCGAGCTCGGCCGCCGCGACGAGCTCGCGCAGTCGCTGACGCTCGGCCGCGCTCGCAACCTCCCCCGGCGGCATCGCGACCGGCTCGAGCCCCTGGGCGGTGAGTGCCGGCCCGAGATCGCCGCCGAGCTCGGCGGCGTGCCAGCTCACGAGCCGGCGCGCCGCGCGCTCGCGAGCGATTCCCGCGACGACCGGCACCACCTCCGCGAGGGTCGCCACGCGGTAGAAGACGCCGCCGACCTTCTCGAGCTCGTGGCGGAAGCGCTCGAGCGCCTCGGGCCAGCGCTCCGCGAGCTCAGCCCGGATGGCCTCCGCCTCCACGCGCGGGCGCGCGGGCCGCCGGGCAGGCGTCGCGGGAGGGAGGCCGCGCGTCTTGCCGAGCTCGGCGCGGATCCGCGCCATGAACTCCGCACGCGTGGTCATCGCGGGGTCTCCCTCTCCAGCTCGTTCCAGCGCTCCCGGAAGGTCCGGCTCGCCACCGCGGGGAGATCGCGCGTCCGCGTCCAGTCACCGAAGAGCGGGAGGCTCCGGATCGCGCCGTCACGGACGAAGGGACGCTGCAGGACGCGGGCGATGCGGCCCGCCAGCCCGTAGAGGAGCGGGCGCGCCAGGAGCCACCCGAACGACTCGAACACGACCCGCTCGATCCAGGGCGCGATCCGCTTCTCGTCCACCTGGCGCCGGAGCTCGATGAGCATGCGCGGGATATCGATCCGCACCGGGCACGCGTCGGCACACGCCCCGCAGAGTGAGGAGGCGTGCGCCAGCTCCTTCACCGAGGCGGGGCCGTTGAGCATCGCCGTCAACAATATTCCGATCGGCCCTGGGTACGTGTGGCCGTAGGCGTGGCCGCCGATCTGACGGTAGACCGGGCAGACGTTGAGGCACGCGCCGCAGCGCAGACAGTAGAGCGCCTCGCGGAGCGGCCCCGCGAGCTGATCGACCCGGCCGTTGTCCAGGAGGACCAGATGGAACTCCTCCGGCCCCTCGAGCTCCCCCGCGCGCCGCGGTCCCTGGACGAGCGTCGTGTAGACGGAGAGCTTCTGGCCGGTCGCGCTCTTCGCGAGGATCGCCAGGAACACCATGAGGTCGCTCATCGAGGGCACGACCTTCTCGACGCCCATCACCGCGACGTGGACACGGGGAAGCGAGGTCACCATGCGGCCGTTGCCCTCGTTGGTGACCAGGACGACGGTGCCCGTGTCCGCGACCGCGAAGTTCGCCCCCGTGATCCCGAGGTCCGCCTGGAGGAACTTCTCCCGCAGCTCGCCCCGCGCGAGCTGCGTGAGCGCCTCGGGATCCGCGGGAACCGTGCGCTTGAGCTCCTTCCCGAAGAGGTCGGCGATCTGGCCCTTCGTCTTGTGGATCGCGGGCGCGATGATGTGCGACGGCCGCTCGTGGGCGAGCTGGATGATGTACTCGCCGAGATCCGTCTCCACCGGGACGATCCCGGCCTCCTCGAGCGCCTCGTTGAGATGGATCTCCTCGGTGGCCATGGACTTCGACTTCACCGCCATCCGGGCGCCCGCCCGGCGGCCGATCTCGAGGATGACGGCGCGCGCCTCCGCCGCCGTCGTCGCGAAGTGCACCCGCCCCCCGAAGCGCTCGACGTTCCCGATCAGCTGCTCGAGGTAGCGATCGAGGTGTTGCAGCGTCGCTTCCTTGATCTCCCGCGCCCGGTCACGGAGGCCCTCACCCTCGGGGAAGGCGTCGAACGCCTCGCGGCGGAGCCCGATGAACTTCGTCGTCGCGATGGTCAGCGCCTCCTGGAGGAAGGCGTCTTCCATCGCGCGGCCGGCGCGCCGGCGGAAGGGGATCGAGAGGTCGGCCTGGCTCACGCCCGGCCCCCGTCGAGGAGCTCCGCGAGGTGCAGGGCGCGCACGCGCGAGCCCCGGCGCCGGAGACCGCCCCCCATCTGCATCAAGCACCCCGCGTCGCACGCGACCAGGCACGCGGCGCCGGTCGCCTCGACGTGCCTGAGCTTCTTCTCGAGGATCTGGGAGGACACCTCCGGCAGGCGCACGGCGAACGACCCGCCGAAGCCGCAGCACTCGTCGGCGCCCGGCAGCTCGACGAACTCGACGCCCGCGAGGTGACGGAGGACCTCACGCGGGCTCTCGGCTTCGTGGAGTCCTCGGAGGAGGTGGCACGAGTCGTGGTAGGTGACGCGTCCGCGCACGGTCGAGTGAAACTCGGACCGGCCCAGCACACGGACGAGGAACTGCGAGAGCTCGTAGACCCGCGCCGCGAGACGGAGCGCGTCCCTGGCGAGCTCCGGCTCCCCCACGAGCCCCGGGTACTCGTGCCTGACCATCCACGCGCACGAGCCCGAGGGCACGACGACGTGATCGGCGTCGCGAAAGAGCGCGACGGTGCGTGCCGCCACACGGCGCGCCTCGGCGTGGTAGCCGGAGTTGAAGAGGGGCAGCCCACAACACGTTTGGCCCTGCGGGAACTCGACGGTCACGCCGAGGCGCCGGAGGAGCCGAACGATGCTCACGCCCACCTCGGGGAAGAACATGTCGCCGAGGCACGTGATCATCAGCGAGGCGCGCATCACCGTCATGTCTCGGGTGCCGCGCGGCCGGCGCCACCGTGGGTGGCCTGCGACAGGTGCGCTGGCGGGGGCGTGACGACGACGAGGGCGACCAGAGGGACCCGGCCGTCGTTGACGAGGCCATGCTCGACTCCCGCCCGGGCGACCACCGCCTCGCCCGCCTCGACGGTCTCCTCGTCGGCGCCCACGCGGAAGCGCCCGCGCCCCTCGAGCACGTAGTAGATCTTGTCTTGATCCACGTGGCGGTGTGGCGTCTGGGCCTGGCCCGGCGCGACGCAGTAGAGGTCGAGCTGGGCGCGCGCCGTCGTGGCGAGCGCGATCTTCGCCATCTTGTCGGCCTGGAACTTCACGTGGTCCTTCACGCGAATCTTCATGGTCCCGGGGGCCTCGAGCCCTCGACACTCGATGGGTGGCCTGAGACGAGGCGCGGCGTGGCCCCGCTCCTCATATCGCCTCCCCTTCGATGGATCTGACCAGCAACTCTACGGGATGGACGACCGTGACGTCCAGGCCGCGCGCACGAGCGCCCTGAGCGATCTGCATGAGACAGCCGGGATTCCCCGTCGCCACGACCGTGGCCCCCGTCTCCGCGATCCGCGTGATCTTGAGCTCCAGGAGCTCGCGCGCGATCCCGGGCTCGAGGATGCTGTACACCCCCGCGCTTCCGCAGCAGAGGTCGCTCTCCGCGAGCTCCACGAGCCTGAGGCCGGGGATCCGCCGGAGGAGCTGCCGCGGCTCCTGACGCACGCGCTGGCCGTGGGCGAGGTGGCAGGCGTCGTGATAGGTCACGGTCAGCTCGAGCCTGCCGAGCGGCAGCTCGGCGTCCGCGAGCATCTCCGTCACGTCGCGCGTCCGCACCGCGAGTCCGCTCGCCTCCCGCACCCAGTGGCCGTATTCCTTCATCGCCGACCCGCACCCCGCCGCGTTGGTCACGACCCAGTCGACGTCGTCGGGGAACGTCGCCACGAGCCGTCGCGCGCGCGCACGGAAGTCGTCGGTCCGTCCCGCGTGGAGCTCGAGGGCGCCGCAGCACCCCTGGCCGCGCGGGACCACGACCTCCCACCCCGCGAGCGCCAGCAGGCGTGCCGTGTCGCGGTTGACGTGGGGGAACAGGTGGCGCTGCACGCACCCGGTCAGGAGCCCGACGCGGCCGCGCCGCCGCCCGCGCGCGGGGTAGAGCTCCGGGAGCGGCTCGGCGCGCGGCACGTCGCCGAGCAGTCCCTCCATCGCGGCGAGCCGCGGGAAGAACCTCAGCGCCCCCGTCGACCGCACGAGGCGCTGGAGCCCCGACCGCCGATAGAGACGCAAGAGCCCGAGCGCCGCGCCCAGGCGGTCCGGCTCCGGGAACACCGCATAGATGAATCGGTCCAGGAAGCGCCGTCTCGGCGGCGGACCGTGGCGTCGGAGCTGGGCGCGCGTCGCCTCGAGGAGTGAGCCGAAGCGGACGCCCGAGGGACACGCAGTCTCGCACGCCCGGCAGCCAAGACAGAGGTCGATGTGGCGGGTGAAGGTCTCGGTCAGGGTGAGACGTCCCTCCGCCGCGGCCCGCATCAGATAGATCCGGCCGCGCGGCGAGTCCATCTCCTCGCCCAGCACCCGGTACGTTGGACACTGGGGCAGGCAGATGCCGCAGTGGACGCACTTCCGGATCTCCTCGAGGTCGGGAGCGTCGGGCGGGGCGAACGCCGACAACGCCATCAGAGTCCGCCGACGAAGCGTCCGGGGTTGAGCACTCGCTTGGCGTCGAACTCGTCCTTGAGCCCGCGCATCAGCGAGAGGGCGCCGGGCTCGACCGGCCCCCACGGATCGACGGCGGCGCGCACCGCCGCCGGCGCGCGCTGGATGATCACGCCGCCGCCGACGGGCGCGAGGAACGCACGCAGGCGCTCGACGAGCGTCCCGACGGCTCGAGGCTCCACCGCGGGGAACGCGGCACGGAGGCTTCCGAGCGTGGCCGCGCCCGTGAGCGTCGCCGCGACCCCGGCCGCCGCGACGGCGCGCTCGGTCTCGGCGGCCGTCTCGCCGACCAGGGTCACGAGGGTTCCCACGGAGAGCACGATCGCCCCGTCCAGCGCCGTGGCCTCCGCATGCGCCGCCCAGAAGCTTGCGCCGAGCGGCCGGAGCCACGCGCCCGCTTCCCGGGCGAAGCGCGCGACCGTCTCGCCCTGGGCACGAACCGCCTCCTCCGCCGTGCCGATCGAGACCGCCACGGCCGCTGGCCCGTCGCCGGCGCCGCAGGCGGCGAGGCCCGCGCGGTTCAGGAACTCGACCCGGCTCGGCTGCACCGTCGAGTCCACGAGGCGCGCGACGAAGGCCTGCGCCGCGGCCACGTCCGTGAAGACCGCGAGCCAGGTCGCCTCGAACTCGGGCTCGGGGTGGAGCCGGAGGGTCAGCTCGCCGAGGACACCGAGGGTCCCGAGGGCGCCCACCATGAGCTTGGGGACGTCGTAGCCGCTGACGGACTTCACGACCTTGGCCCCTCCCCAGGTCATCACTCCGTCCGCCTGGACGAAACGCACTCCGAGCAGCAGGTCGCGCATGGTGCCATAGCGGGCTCGCAGCGGGCCGCTCGCGTCGGTCGCCGCGAGCCCGCCCAGCGTCCGGCGCTCCACCCCGGCCGGATCGAGCGGAAGGAGCTGCCGTCGCGCCCCGACGCGCGCCGCGAGCGCGCCCATCGTGGTCCCCGCCTCCACGGTGACCGTGAGGTCGTCGGGGTTGTACTCGACGACGCGATCGAGCCGTCGGAGGTCGAGGACCAGGTCCAGGCGAGACGGCGGGTGACCGAGCGCGAGGGCGTTGCCGCCGCCCCGGGGCACGACGGCCAGCTCCGCGTCCCAGGCGAGGGCGAGCACGCGGCTCACGTGCTCGAGTGACCGCGGCCGGACGATCCAGCGCGGCACGAGGCCGTCGACGGCGGCGCTCACGCGGGCCGCCGTGTCGTCCACCAAGGCCTCGCGACCCACGATCGCCGCGAGCGCGCCCTGGATCGGGCGTGCGAGGATGCTCACGCTAGTGCGCCTCCAACGAGCTTCGGCGACTCCGCACGGGCGACCGCAGCGTGCCCGGCGCTAGATCCACGCGCCCTCCGGCACACGGGGCCGCGCCGGGCGGAACCCCTCGCCGCAGGCCGGATGCGAGGGGAGCAGCTTACCGGGATTCATGATCCGGTCGGGGTCGAAGATGCGGCGCAGCCGGGCCATGAAGTTCAGATCGGCCTCGCCGTACTGGAGCGGGAGATTCTTGGCCTTGTCGAGACCCACGCCGTGCTCGCCCGTGATCGTGCCGCCCATCGCGATACAGGCGTGGAGCAGCGCCTCGTTCGCCGCCTTCGCGCGCTCGAGCTCCTCGGGGTTCCGGTCGTCGTAGAGGATGAGCGGGTGGAGGTTGCCGTCGCCCGCGTGAAAGACGTTGGCGATCTGCACGCGGTGGCGCTCGGCGATCGCGCGGAGCGCGCGCATGATCTCGGGGAGCCTGGAGCGCGGCACCACGCAATCCTGAAGCAGGTACGTCGGCGCGAGGCGCCCCACCGCGCCCGCCGCCTCCTTGCGTCCTTTCCACAGGAGCGCGCGCTCGCTCTCGTCGCGCGCGACTCTGACGTCGAGAGCGCCGCGCTCGCGGCAGATCGTCGCCACGCGCTCCGCCTGCGCCAGGACCTCGGCGCGCGGGCCGTCCAGCTCGATGAGGAGCACCGCGCCCGCGTCCTTCGGATATCCGGCACCCGTCCCCTCGTTGATCGCCCGGATCATCAGCTCGTCGAGCATCTCCAGGGCCGCCGGGATGATGCCCGCGGCGATGATCGCCGAGACCGCCTCGGACGCCTCCTCGATGGACCCAAAGGAGGCGAGGATCGTCTGGACCGCCTCGGCCGTGTGGAGGAGCCGGACCGTCACCGCCGTCACGAGGCCGAACGTCCCCTCCGAGCCGACGGCGACGCCCGTCAGGTCGTAGCCCGCGCGGTCGGCGACCTTCCCGCCGAGCCGCACGACCTCGCCCGCGCCCGTGACCAGCTCGAGCCCCAGGACGTGGTTGGCGGTGATGCCGTACTTGAGACAGTGCGGCCCGCCGGCGTTGGTCGACACGTTGCCGCCGATGGACGAGACCATCTGGCTCGAGGGATCGGGCGCGAAGAACCATCCCCGCTCCTGCACCGCGCGCGTGAGCCAGAGGTTGATCAGCCCCGGCTGGACCGTCGCCGCGCGGTTCGCGAGGTCGATCTCGACGATCCGGGTCATCCGGTTCAGTCCGATCATCACCCCGCCGAGGGGCGCCATGGCGCCGCCGATCAGGCCCGTGCCCGAGCCGCGCGGGACGATGGGCACGCGCTCGCCGCGACAGAGGCGCACGATCGCCACGACCTCGGCGGTGCTCTCGGGCAGGGCGACGACGTCGGGCGCGCCCTTGTAGAAGGTGTGCATGTCGCATTCGTAGACGAGTCGCCCTTCCGCGGAGGCGACGAGGCCGTCCGGGCCGAGGATCCGCCGGAGCTCGTCGAGGAGACCGGGACCTAGCGGCATGGCATCACCTTACCCGAAAACGACCTTGCCGGCTCCCCGAGGGACGCCGGCAAGTGTGGTCACACGGTCGGAGGCGACGCTCAGGAGATGCGCCAGGTGTCCCCCGAGGTCAGGAGCTTCGCAATGTCGCCCGGCCCGCGCTCCGAGATCGCCTTCTGCTCCTGGTCGAGCATGATCTCCTCGTACACGGGCCCCGTGACCGCCGCCAGCACGCCGATCGGGACCGGGAAGTCGGGAGCGAAGAGGTCCGCGAGGAGCTTCGCCGCGTTCACGTTGGTCTCGTCGTGGACCCAGAGCGCGCTCGCCGCGACGTCCTTCGCCTTGACGACCTTCGGCCGGACGCCGTCCATGATGACGGCCCGTCGGTCGTCTTGCGGCCCGAAGAGCAGGGGTTTGCCGGGCTCGAGCCGGAGCTCGTACTGGAGCTTCTGCTCCTTGTCGTACATCACGTTCCACGCGAGGTCGTTGTACACGTTGCAGTTCTGGAGGATCTCCACGAACGCGGCGCCCTTGTGGTGGGCGGCGCGCCTCAACATCTCCTCCATGTGCGCGATGTTGCGGTCCACCGTGCGCGCGACGAAGGTGGCGCCGCAGCCGAGCGCGAACGCGAGGGGGTTCACCGGGCGATCGGCGGAGCCGAGCGGCGTGGATTTCGTGACCTTGCCGAGCTCGCTCGTGGGCGAGTACTGACCCTTCGTGAGGCCGTAGATCCGGTTGTTGAACAGCAGGATCGTCACGTTCACGTTTCGGCGGAGCACGTGGAGCATGTGGTTGCCGCCGATCGACAGCCCGTCGCCGTCCCCCGTCACGATGAACACCTTGAGATCCGGGCGTGCCAGCCGGAGCCCGGTGGCGACGGCCGGGGCGCGGCCGTGGATGGTGTGGAACCCGTAGGTGTTCATGTAGTACGGAAACCGGCTCGAGCAGCCGATCCCCGAGATGAAGACGATGTCCTCCTTCGGGATGCCGAGGTCCGGCATCGTCTTCTGCACCGCGGAGAGGATCGCGTAGTCCCCGCAGCCCGGGCACCACCGGACGTCCTGGTCGGACTCGAAGTCCTTCTTCGTGTACTTGGGTGCTTCCTTCGCCTCGGCGCCGCCCGCGCTCATGTTGGGCTCCCCACCAGCTGGTTGATGGCTTCCAGGATCTCCTCGCTCGCGAGCGGCAGGCCGCGCATGCGGTTGAAGCCGACGGCGTCCACCAGGTATTCGGCGCGGAGCACCCGGACGAGCTGGCCGCTGTTGATTTCCGGCACGAGCACCCTCCGGTACTCGCGCAGGATCTGGCCGAGGTCGGGCGGCAGCGGGTTCATGTAGCGGAGGTGGATCGAGGCGACCGTCCTGCCCTCCGTCTGCGCGCGCTCGACCGCCGCCGTGATCGCGCCATACGTCCCGCCCCAGCCGACGACGAGGAGGTCGCCGGTCGCAGGGCCGTTGATCGTCGTGGGGGGAATCTCCTGGGCCACGCGCCGCACCTTCTCCGCGCGCGTCCGGACCATGTGGTCGTGGTTCTCGGGGTCGTAGGAGATGTTGCCCGTGACGTCCTGCTTTTCGATCCCGCCGATGCGGTGCTCGAGCCCTGGCGTCCCGGGGCGCACCCACGGACGCGCGAGCGTCGCGGGGTCGCGCAGGTACGGGAAGAACCCGGCGCTCTCCGTCCGAAAGCCGATCTCGATCGGCGGCAGCGTCTCGGGATCCGGGATGAGCCACGGCTCCGAGCCGTTCGCCAGGAACCCGTCGCTCAGCACCATCACCGGGACCATGTACTTCGTCGCGACGCGCACGGCCTCGTAGGCGATGTAGAAGCAGTCCCCCGGTGTCGCGGGCGCCAGGACGACGACGGGCGACTCGCTGTTGCGGCCGTACAGCGCCTGCATCAGATCCGCCTGCTCGGTCTTCGTGGGCAGTCCCGTCGACGGGCCGCCCCGCTGGATGTCGAAGATCACGAGCGGCAGCTCGGCCGTGACCGCGAGGCCGATCGCCTCGCCCTTGAGCGCGATGCCCGGGCCGCTCGACCCGGTGACGCCGATGGCCCCCCCGAAGGCCGCGCCGATCGCCGCCGTGACCGCGGCGATCTCGTCCTCGGCCTGG
Source organism: Candidatus Rokuibacteriota bacterium (assembly GCA_003220315.1). Classification (GTDB taxonomy): domain Bacteria; phylum Methylomirabilota; class Methylomirabilia; order Rokubacteriales; family CSP1-6; genus 20CM-2-70-11. The sequence goes on along the minus strand of QHSA01000160.1, from coordinate 11,415 downwards.
ATCGTGCGCACGCGGAACCGTTTGTGGAGCGCGAGCTCATGCAGAATGTCGCTCGCCGGCGTGATCGGGTAGGCGCCGTACACCACGGGGATCTTCGAGCGCTGGGCGGCCGCCAGGATCCCCCACGCGAGAGCCCGGTTGCCGGTCATCGCCCGGTAGAGCCCCGGCGCCATCTCCGCCGGCTCGATCGTGTAGTGCTCGGCGAAGATCTCGGCGGTCTCGCCGTAGGCGTGGCCCGCCTTCAGCACGCGCGTGTTGGCCTCGGCGATGGACGCGTTCTTCGCGAACTTTTTCGTGATCCACTCGAGCGTGGGCTCGAGCGGCCGGGTGTAGATCCACGAGACCAGGCCGAGCGCAAAGAAGTTCTTGGTTCGGTCCTTCTCCTTCGCGCCGAGCGGCAGGTCCTTGATCGCCTCGTAGGTCAGCGCCGTCATGTCCACCTTGTGGAGCCGGTAGCGCTCGGCCAGCGTCGACTCCTCGAGGGGGTTCGCGGCGTAGCCCGCCTTGTCGAGGTTGCGCTTGTCGAAGGCCGCGGTGTTGACGACGAGCAGCCCGCCGGGCTTGAGGTCGCGCAGGTGCACCTTGAGCGCGGCCGGATTCATCGCCACCAGGCAGTCGAGCCGGTCGCCGGGCGTGTAGACGCGCTGACTCCCGAATTGGAGCTGGAAGCTGGAGACGCCGAACAACGTGCCCGCGGGGGCGCGGATCTCGGCGGGGAAGTTTGGCAAGGTCGCGATGTCGTTGCCGGCCCACGCGGATTCGGTCGTGAACTGCTCGCCGGTCAGCTGCATGCCGTCGCCGGAGTCGCCGGCGAAGCGGACGACGGCACGATCCAGCTCCTTCAGCGACTTGCCCTTGGCGGGGGCCGCGGTTTCACTCATCGACGCTCGTCTCCTCGCTCGGTTTCAGGCGCACGCGCAGACCGCGGACATCGGGGCCTCGGGTTTCGTTTCAGAGGCTGCCCGACTGCGGTCAGTGCGCTCCAAGTCGGGCAGACCATCATGATTTTATCGGACGCTCTCCCTACGGGCAAGGTTTGTACCCTACCCCGCGTCGATCTCGCTGGGCCTCTTGAGCGTGTCGCCGGGCGGCAGGTTCAGGACGGCTTCCGGAAACAGGTTGGCCAGCCAGCGGATCACGTCGTTCACGGTGACCACGCCGATCGGCCGCCGCTCGGCGTCGACGAGCGGCACCGTGCGGTACCCGGCGACGCTCATCGAGTGGACGGCGTAGGCCACGCGGTCCCGCGCCGTGAGCGCCTCGGGATTACGGGTCATCACCTTGTCGAGCACCGTTTGGCGCGCGTCGAGGCCCTTGCCGACCACGCGCGTGAGCACGTCGCGCTCCGTGAAGATGCCCGTCAGCCGTCCCGCGGCGTCCGTGATCAGCACCCCTGCCTGACGGCGGGCGAGCATCGTTTCGACCGCCTCGTGGACCGTCGCGGTCCCGGGCAGGCAGATCGGATCGGCCGGACCGAGCACGCTGATCGTGTCGTTCAGGAGCGCCCCCCTGGTCTCGCGGACTTCGCCTTCGAGCGCTGCCGAGTATTCGTCCTCGAACTCACCCATGGCTCTCCCCCTCTTTCCCGAACGAGCCTCGCTCCAATCCTACTCCCCTTCGCGCGGCGAGTCCCGCCCTAGCGCGCGCGGGCTCTTCGTTCGCCTCGCGCAGGAGCTCGATGAATCGGCTCACGGTCGGCGTCAGCGGCTTCTGCCGGCGGTGGATGATCCCCACGGGCCGGACCAGGTCGGGAATCGCGAGCGGGACGACGCTGAGCGTCCGGATCCCGACTTCCTTCTGGACGGTGTGCCGGGGCAGGATCGACACTCCCGCCGCGATCGTGATCGCCTGCTTGATCGTCTCGATATTGTCGAACTCCATGACCGTGGTGACCTTGACGTTGTGCGCACGGAGCGCGCGGTCGATCGCCTTGCGGATCGTCAGCCCAGAGTCGAACGCGACAAACGTCTCGCCGTTGAGGTCCGTGGGCCGCACGAGACGATGGCGCGCCAGCCGGTGGTTCGGGTGGCACACGAACGCCATGGGCTCGGCCCGGAGCGGGACGATCGAGAGGGCGCGATTCGTCGGCGGGTAGGACATGATCCCGACGTCCGCCTCGCCGCCGAGGACCGCCTCGACGACCTTGTGGGGGTGCAGGCACTCGAGCTGCACCCGCGCCTCCGGGTACAGGGACATGAAGCGCTGCATGTGCCGGCTCACGTCGTGGAGCCCGACGGAGTAGATCGCGGCGACCCGCACCGTGCCGTCGACGCGCGCCTTCACGGCCGCCACCTCCCCCTTGGCCTTCTCCCACGACTCGAGGATGGCGCGGGACGCCGCGTAGAAGGCCTCGCCCTCGGGCGTGACGACGAAGGGCCGCTTGGTCCGATCGATCAGCGCCACCCCGAGCTCGGTCTCGAGCTGCTGGACCGCCTGGCTCGCGGCCGACTGCGACACGAAGTTTTGCTCGGCCCCTCGCGAGAACGAGCGGAGCCGGACCACGTCGCAGTAGAGGCGGAGCGTCTCCAGATGCACGCGGGGATTTTACTATAAGACTAGCTGATACCCACCATCTAACTTTTTGGGATGACTAATAGTGGGAGCACGCGTACTATCGTGCAACTGTTCACAAAGGGGTGCAGGATGAGGGGAGTAGAGCGCCGCACGCCTCCGGCAACGGTGCCCGGCCAGCCGCCCGCCCAGGGCTTGTACGATCCGCGTGACGAGCACGACGCCTGTGGCGTCGGATTCGTCGTCAACATCAAGGGCAAGAAGTCGCACACGATCGTCCGCCAGGCGCTCGGGGTCCTCATCAACCTGCTCCACCGGGGCGCGTGCGGGTGCGAGCCGAATACGGGCGACGGCGCCGGCATCCTGCTCCAGACCCCGGACAAGTTCCTTCGCCGGGAGTGCGACCGGCTCGGGATCCCCCTGCCCCAACCCAAGGAATACGGCTGCGGCCTCGTGTTCCTCCCGCGCGATCCCGAGCAGCGCGACAAGGTACGGGCGCTGCTGCACTCGATCGTCGAGGAGGAGGGGCAGCGGCTCTGTGGCTGGCGCGACGTTCCGACCGACGACCGGCTGCTCGGCGCCACGGCGCGCTCGGTCGAGCCGTGCATCACGCAGGTGTTCATCGGCCGCGGCGCGGGGCTCCGCGACCACGCCGGCTTCGAGCGCAAACTCTACGTGATCCGCAAGCTCTTCGAGAAGGCCGTGGCGGCGCTCGACATCCCCGAGAACAAGTTCGCCTACATCCCGAGCCTCAGCTCGAACACGCTCATCTACAAGGGAATGCTCAGCGCGGACCAGATCGTGACGATGTACCCGGACCTCGCCGACCCGGACGTCGAGTCGGCGCTCGCGCTCGTGCACCAGCGATTCAGCACCAACACGTTCCCCTCCTGGCCGCTCGCGCACCCCTACCGCTACATCGCCCACAACGGCGAGATCAACACGCTCCGCGGCAACATCAACTGGATGCGCGCCCGCGAGGCGCTCTGCCGCTCGGACCTCCTCGGCAACGACCTCAGGAAGGTGCTGCCCGTGACCCGCGAGGGGCTGTCGGACTCGGCCACGTTCGACAACGTCCTCGAGTTCCTCGTGATGAACGGCCGGTCGCTGCCGCACGCGATTCTCATGATGATTCCGGAGCCGTGGCAGAACCACGAGGCGATGAGCCCCGAGCGGCGGGCGTTCTACGAGTACCACGCCTCGCTGATGGAGCCGTGGGACGGCCCCGCGTCGATCGCCTTCACCGACGGCACCGTGATCGGCGCCGTGCTGGACAGGAACGGGCTCCGCCCGTCGCGCTACTACGTCACCAAGGACGACCTGGTCATCATGGCCTCCGAGGTCGGCGTCCTCGACGTGCCGCCGGAGAGCATCCTCGTCAAGGAGCGGCTGCACCCCGGGCGCATCTTCCTCGTGGACACCGGGAAGGGACGGATCGTCGACGACGAGGAGATCAAGGGAGAGCTCGCGGGGGAGTTGCCCTATGGAACCTGGCTGCGGGAGAACTCGGTGAGTCTGGACGAGCTGCCCGAGCACCCGGCTCCCGCGCCGGACCACGAGACGGTGCTCCAGCGTCAGATCGCCTTCGGCTACACCCACGAGGACCTCCGCATTCTCCTCTTGCCGATGGCCAAGAACGCCGAGGAGCCGGTGGGCTCGATGGGGACCGACACCGCGCTGGCGGTCCTGTCGGACCGACCCCGGCCGCTCTACGACTACTTCAAGCAGCTCTTCGCTCAGGTCACCAACCCGCCGCTCGACCAGATCCGCGAGGAGCTGGTCACCGCAATGGAGTCCACGGTCGGGCCGGAGGCGAACCTCCTCGACCCGGAGCCGGCGTCCTGTCGGCAAATCGTGCTCAAGGATCCGGTGCTCTCGAACGCCGAGCTCGCCAAGCTCACTCACGTCGGCGCGCGCGGCTTCAAATCGTTCACGCTGCCGATGCTCTGGCCGGTCACCGAGGGCGCCGCCGGGCTCGAGCGCGCGCTCGAGAGCCTCCAGAGGCAGGCGAGCCAGGCGATCGCCGACGGGGCCAACATCCTCATCCTGTCCGATCGGGGGCAGAGCCGTGAGCGGGCGGCGGTCCCGAGCCTCCTGGCCACGGCCGCCGTGCACCATCACCTGGTGCGGCGCGGCGAGCGCACGCGCTGCGGCCTCGTCGTGGAGACGGGTGACGCGCGCGAGGTCCACCACATGTGTCTGCTCATCGGGTACGGCGCGGGCGCCGTGAACCCGTGGGTGGCCTTCGAGACCCTGGACGACATGATCCGCCAGGGGATCCTCACCGGGATCGACCACACGAAGGCCGTCAAGAGCTACATCAAGGCGCTCAACAAGGGGATCCTGAAGGTCATGGCCAAGATGGGGATCTCGACGCTGCAGAGCTACTGCGGCGCGCAGATCTTCGAGGCCGTCGGTCTCTGCCGGGACCTCGTGGATCGCTACTTCACCGGGACCGCGTCCCGGGTGTCGGGCATCGGTATCGACGTCATCGCCGAGGAGGCCAGCCGCCGGCACGCGCGCGCCTTCCCCGAGCGGCCCGTCGGCGGGCGGGACTTGGACTGGGGAGGCGAGTACCAGTGGCGGCGCGACGGCGAGCACCACATGGTCAATCCCGACATGATCGCGCGGCTCCAGCACTCGACCCGCTCGGGGAGCTACACGCTCTTCAAGGAGTACTCTCGGCTCTGCGACGACCAGAACCGCCGGCTGGCGACCCTGCGCGGGCTCATGGAGCTCGTGGAGGCTCGGACGCCGATCCCGATCGAGGAGGTCGAGCCGGTCGAGTCGATCCTCAAGCGCTTCGCGACCGGCGCCATGTCCTACGGCTCGATCAGCCAGGAGGCCCACGAGACGCTCGCGATCGCGATGAACCGGATCGGCGGCAGGTCCAACACCGGTGAGGGCGGCGAGGATCCGGCCCGGTACCGGCGGGATCCCAACGGGGACTGGCGCCGGAGCGCCGTCAAGCAGGTCGCCTCCGGACGGTTCGGGGTGACCAGCGAGTATCTCGTCAACGCGACCGATCTGCAGATCAAGATGGCCCAGGGCGCCAAGCCCGGCGAGGGCGGCCAGCTCCCGGGCACCAAGGTCTACCCGTGGATCGCGAAGGTTCGCTTCGCGACGCCGGGCGTGCAGCTCATCTCGCCGCCTCCGCATCACGACATCTACTCGATCGAGGACATCAAGCAGCTGATTCACGATCTGAAGAACGCCAACCCCGAGGCGCGGGTGCACGTGAAGCTCGTGGCCGAGATCGGTGTCGGCACCGTGGCGGCCGGCGTGGCCAAGGCCTTCTCCGACGTCGTGTTGATCTCCGGCCACGACGGTGGCACGGGCGCGTCGCCGCTCACCTCGATCAAGCACGGCGGCATCCCGTGGGAGCTCGGCGTGGCCGAGACCCAGCAGGTGCTCGTGTTGAACAAGCTGCGCGACCGGATCGTGGTCCAGGTGGACGGCCAGCTGAAGACCGGGCGAGACGTCGTCATCGCGGCGCTGCTCGGCGCCGAGGAGTACGGCTTCTCGACGGCGCCGCTCGTCGTGCTGGGCTGCATCATGATGCGCGTCTGTCACCTCAACACCTGCCCCGTGGGCGTCGCCACCCAGGACCCCGAGCTCAGGAAGCGATTCAGCGGCAAGCCCGAGTACGTCGTGAACTTCTTCAGATTCGTGGCCCAGGAGGTGCGGGAGACCATGGCGCGGCTCGGCTTCAGGACCATGGACGAGATGATCGGCCGGGTCGACAAGCTCAACGTCAAGCCGGCGCTCGAGCACTGGAAGGCGCGGGGTCTCGACCTCGCGACGATCCTCTACCAGCCGGACATGCCGCCCGAGGTCGCGCGGCACCGTGTGGTCCCTCAGGATCACGCCCTGGAGAAGTCCCTCGACTCCACGACGATCATCCCGGCCTGCCGGGAGGCCGTCGAGCACGCGAAGCCGGTGGCGCTCGCCCTGCCCATCCATAACGTCCACCGCACCGTGGGCACGATGCTCGGCTACCACATCACCAAGCGCTGGGGCGGCGCGGGGCTGCCCGACGACACGATCCAGATCCACTTCACGGGCTCCGCCGGTCAGAGCTTCGGCGCCTTCGTGCCACGGGGGATCACCTTCACGCTCGAGGGCGACGCCAACGACTACTGGGGCAAGGGGCTGTCGGGCGGCAGGCTGATCGTCTTCCCGTCTCGCCGCGCCACGTTCGTGGCCGAGGAGAACATCGTCATCGGCAACGTCGCCCTCTACGGGGCCACCAGCGGCGAGGCGTACGTCCGAGGAGTCGCCGGTGAACGGTTCTGCGTGAGGAACAGCGGCGTCCACGCGGTCGTGGAAGGCATCGGCGACCACGGCTGCGAGTACATGACGGGCGGGCGCGTCGTCGTGCTCGGGCGCACCGGCCGGAACTTCGCCGCGGGCATGTCGGGTGGTATCGCGTACGTGCTCGACGTGGACGGCGACTTCAAGCGGCGCTCGAACCTCGGCATGGTGGACCTCGAGCCGCTCGACCGAGCCGAGGACATCGAGCTCGTGCGCGACCTGATCCGACGCCACATCGCCGCGACGGGCTCGACCTACGCCACGCGCATCCTCGACGACTGGATCGGGCAGGAGCCCCGGTTCGTCAAGGTGATGCCGAAGGACTACCGGCGCATCCTCCTCGCCGAGGCGCGGGCGCGGGCCGAGGGGCGCGAGCCGACGTTCGCCGAGCTCGTCGGGGCCACGAGTGGGTAAGGTCACCGGCTTTCTCGAGATCAAGCGCAAGAAGTGGCCGACGCGCCCGGTCGAGGAGCGGGTCCGCGACTGGAAGGAGGTCTATCTCCCCTTCCCCCAGGACGAGCTCAAGAAGCAGGCGGCGCGGTGTATGGACTGCGGCATCCCGTTCTGCCACCAGGGCTGCCCGCTCGGGAACATCATTCCCGACTGGAACGACCTCGTGTACAAGGACCACTGGCGCGAGGCGATCGACCGCCTGCACGCGACGAACAACTTCCCCGAGTGGACGGGCCGGCTCTGCCCCGCGCCGTGCGAGGGCTCGTGCGTGCTCGAGATCAACGACGACCCCGTCACGATCAAGGCGATCGAGCTCTCGATCATCGAACACGCCTTCGAGGAGGGCTGGGTCGGCCGGGAGCCGCCGGTGCTCCGCACCGGCAAGCGGGTCGCCGTCGTCGGCTCTGGGCCGGCCGGGCTCGCGTGCGCGCAGCAGTGTAACCGCGCCGGCCATGCCGTGACGGTCTTCGAGCGGGCCGACCGGATCGGGGGACTCCTGCGTTACGGCATCCCCGAGTTCAAGATGGAGAAGCGCTTCCTCGACCGGCGCCTCACGCTCATGGAGAAGGAGGGCGTGAGCTTTGCGACCAACGCCAATGTCGGCGTCAACGTCCCCGTCGCGGAGCTCCGGGACGTCTTCGACGCGCTCGTCCTGGCCGGCGGTGCCTGCCACCCGCGGGATCTCCCGGTGCCGGGGCGCGAGCTCGTGGGCATCCACTTCGCGATGGAGTACCTGACCCTCCAGAACAAGCGGTGCGAAGGCGACGCGATCCTCGACGCCGACTTCATCACCGCCGAAGGCAAGCGCGTCGTCATCATCGGCGGCGGCGATACCGGAGCCGACTGCCTCGGCACCGTCCACCGCCAGGGCGCGCGCTCGGTCCACCAGTTCGAGCTCCTCCCGCGGCCGCCCGACCGGCGGGCCCCCGACAACCCGTGGCCGCAGTGGCCCAACGTCTTTCGTGTCTCCGGGGCTCACGAGGAGGGCGGCGAGCGCGTCTATGCGGTGTCCACCCAGCGCTTCCTGGGGAACGAGCGCGGGCACGTGCAGGCCCTCCAAGCCGTCGAGGTCCGGATGGTCCGCGAGGGCGGGCGCGTGGATTTCACGCCGGTCCCCGGCACCGAGTTCACGCTGCCCTGCGACCTCGTCCTGCTCGCGATGGGCTTCCTCGGCGCCGAGCGGCCGGGGATGCTCGCCGAGCTCGGCGTGAAGCTCACCGAGCGCGGCAATGTCTGGCGTGACGCCCACTGGATGACGAGCGTCCCCGGCGTTTTCACCTGCGGCGATATGCAGCGGGGCCAGTCGCTGATCGTCTGGGCGATTGCCGAGGGCCGCTCCGCCGCGCGCGGGGTCGATCGCTACCTGATGGGCAAGTCGGACCTCCCGGCACCGCTTCCCTGACGACGTCCTCGCGGGACCGTCCTCCTCTCCTCCTCGTTCACGGCTCGGCGAACTCCGCGCGCGTCTGGACCTTCTGGCGCGAGGCGCTCGAGCGGCGCGGCTGGCCCACGCTCGCCCTCGACCTTCGCGGTCACGGGGAGCGTGCGGGGCCGGACCTCGGCACGACGCGGATGGCGGATTACGCCGAGGACGTCGTCGCGGCGACGCGGGCTCTTCCGCGGCCACCCGTGCTGCTCGGATGGTCCATGGGAGGGCTCGTGGCGATGATGGCCGCGGGTGTGTGCGGGGCCGTCGCCTGCGTCGGACTTGCGCCGAGCGCGCCGGCCCGCGCGACCGATCGCGCCGTCCCGCTGCGCACCGGCACGTTCGGCCCCGACGCGTACGGGATCACGTCGTCCGATCTGGAATATCAGCCCACGATGCCCGACCTCGATCGGGAGGAGCGGCGAATCGCGCTCGCGTCGCTCGGCTCGGAGTCCCAGCTCGCGCGCGACGAGCGCGCGGCCGGAATCGTGGTCGAACCGCTTCCCTGTCCGCTCCTGGTCGTTACGGGGACCGCGGACACGTTCTGGCCACGCGAGCGTTACCAGAACCTCCCCCTCGTCGCCAAGCATCTCGTCGCCGACGGCGCCTCCCACTGGGGGCTCGTGCTCAACCGCCGGGTCCTGGCGACGCTGGTTCCCGCCGTCCTGGAGTGGCTCGAGGAGCCCGCGGGGGTGACGGAACGATAGGTCTCAGGCATCGACTAGAATCTTACGGCCGACACATCCTCACCCGAGAAAACTTCTCAGCTTGTTCACCGCCATGCCGGCAATGAGAGCGAGGCCGACGCTCGTCAACGTCCCGACGAGGAAGTACTCGGCGAAGTGCCCCCGGGTGTCTTCCTTGATCTCGGGGTATCGCACGAGCGCCTTTGCCGCGAGCAGGAATCCCACGGCAGTCTCGTAGCCGCCGACGATGAACGTCAGAATCAGAATGCGCTCCACCCATCCGATGTATTTTCCTGCGCTCGGGAGACCGGGCTTCAACTGAGCCAAGCTGCTCTGCATCGTGGCGAGAAAGGATTGAGTGACCTTCTGCACCAGATACCCCCCTCCGAACACCACGGCGACATAGGCACAGGCGTACAGATAGACAAGCGGGTTGGTGACGATGGAGCGGACGACGTCGATCATCCGGGGCCACGAGGCCGTGAGCCAGATCGAGGCCAGAGCGACGACCATGAGGTGCGCCGCCTGATCCGCCGTGAACGCGATCCAGCCGTCACCTGAGAGCCTGGCCTTCGCATAGTCGAGCAGGGTGTGGATGAGGGCGACGGCGACGATCGCCCCAGCGACGCGACGGTCGAGCCCGAGATTCACGGCGGCGGCCGCGCACAGGAGATGGGTCGCAGCGTGGGCGGAGAGAGGCCGAACCTCCGTCTTCCTCCTGGCGACCCAGTCGGGCTGCAGCAGGAAGTCGGCGACAAGATGCGCGAGATAGAGCTGAAAGAAGAGGAGCATTGTTACACCCTCATCGGGGTGCAGAGGCCTTCTGCACCCTACGTGGGGTGCGGGCGGTCCTTTCGATCAGCTCGTGGAGGAAAGCCGCCGCTACCTCGAAGTGAGGCCAGCCAGCGGCAAGAAGGCGCTTCGTCACGTTCTGATGGGCGACCTTGAGCTTGCTCGCGATCGCCTCCCGAGTCAGTCCGAGCAGGCTCCATCGAATGGCTTCCCATTGTGCGACCGTCCACGATTGCTGGATGAAATCCGTCAGGCAGAGGACGGCATCAGCCGCTGCGTCGGCTTCCGGGACCCCCGTCATGAGTTTCGTGGCCCGGAGCGGGCTACGGGTCTTCGTGATCTCCTCGAGGCCGTTCCGCGCATAGACGAATGCGGGACCGTCTTCCTCGTAGGGATTCTGGCGCCTCGGGGTTGTGAGATCCCCGATCCCCACAGACGCCCGCAGGCGCACCGTCGGGCTCAAGCCGCTGGCGGCCACCACGGCACGGAAGTACGTGAGGATATCCAGCACCCGCGGCGTATCCGATATGACACACTGAAACTCGTCCCCGGCGGTGATCCGGAACGCCAGCCTGGTGTGGATGGCGTCAGGAAATCGGTGCTCGACCTCGGCGAACGCCTTACGAATGACTTCGTCGAGCTTCCGGCGATCGGTCGAGCTGTAGCGCGACGAACCGACAACATCCGCGGTGAGAACCGCGATTGGGGCACGTGCGCGTTTCATGCCCTCTGCACCCGTTTAGCGGTGCATCGATCGTGTGCACCCATATCAGGGTGCAAGATACGTCGCGGGCAAAAGGCCCGTCAAGCAAGTTTTCTGCGGGCTTCTGAGGCGCCGTGCGGCCGGCGAAGCGCAGTCTATGCCAACGCGAACACGAGTCCCTGGTTCTCCTTCCCTCTACTGCTGGGCCCGGGCGCCGGGTCCGCCGAGCGGGCTCTGCCAGAGGGCGTGGCCGACGAAGAACGGGCCGAGCGTCTGGATGTACTGCGAGGTCTGCAGAGTCTTGCGCATCGCCTGGACCAGGTGGGAGAGCGGATGGAGGTCGCGGCCGACCAGGCCGATGACGAAGTCGTTGTCGTGCACGTCGAGCCCGTGGCACGCCAGGCGGATGTCGTGGGCGAGATCGGCATCACCGTACGCACGACCCAACACGCTGTGCTCGCGGATGATCTCGCCCTGCTCCTTCGGGCTCAGGCGTGCGAACGCGCCCGTGCGCCGCAAGGGGTACCAGA
>QHSA01000159.1 GCA_003220315.1 Candidatus Rokuibacteriota bacterium | reverse complement strand
CGATTTCGCCGACCGACCAGTCCTTCGCGCTCGGCTTCCAGTCCGCCTGGCGCTGTCCGAGCCCTTCCACTTCCCTGAGGACCGCGGCACGCACGGCCTCGAGCTCCTTCCACAGCGTCTCCACGGGCTTCGGCAGACTCATCGGGGGACTCCTTCGACACGCGTGATCGACGTCGCTCGCAGTATACCCCACGGTGGATTGACCGCGGCTCGAGCGCGGGCTTCCGCCCGCGCCCCCCAATGGGGGTGTTGGGGCCGTCGCGCCCCTTCGACGAACTAGTGTTCCGTCCTCGAAGTCATGGTAAGCGCCCGACAGCGCGCGGCGCCGGAGCCGCCGGGCACGTGCGGCAGGGATCGCGGGACCACGCGGCACGCGTGCGCTGCCCCGTTGCGGCTGGGCTCCACCTGGGGCCGCGGGGTCCGTCGCCCGCGGGCGGGAACGGATCCCGTCGACCCCTGCCGCACGTGCCCGCCGGCCCGCTGCGCGGGGCGAGCGCGGCAGTCGTTAACATGACTTCCCAGACGGAACACTAGCGTCCGCGTCCGGGCGGCGCGAACGGCGACGACTGCCTCGCCGGCCCTCCCGTCGGCCGCACGGCCAGGACGACCTCGTAGGTCGCCGGGCGCTCGGGATCGGGGTTGAAGACGCCGACCCAGACACCGGGGAGGTCGCGGCCCAGCCCCTTGAGAGCCGTGCCCTTCTGCCCGATCCGCTTGGGCTCGGAACGGACGACGAGGCTCGTCTTCAGCGCCACGTACCAGGCGTGGTCCGTCGGCTGGCCGCCCGCCGTGACCCTGATCTCGACGTCACGCGGGCTCTTGAGATCACCGGACCTGACGTAGAAGAATCGCGCGGTGAGCGGCCCGGGCGTCACCGCGAATTGCCACTCGGCCGAGCGGGTCTTCTGGTCGGTGACGCGCCGGCTTTGCTCGTGAGGATCGCCGACGCCGTGGCCCGCGCGCGTGACGATGTCGGTCGCATCCTCGTGCTCGACGATGCCGACGTCGGCCCAGAAGCCCGGCTGCGGGATGGCCGTCCCCATGGCGTCGGCCACGAAAGCCGCGTATGTCTCGCGGAGCCGGCCGTCGGCGACGAGCAGCCCGTAGAGCGCGCGCCCGAGCGCCTCGGGCGCCGCGGCGCCACCCGCCTGCGCAATCGCGCGCTCGACGGCTGTCTGCACGAACGACGGCGACTGGTGCTCGACGTGCTCGAAGAGCAAGAAGTAGCTGGCGGCCAGCCGCCCTTCGTCGTACTCGGCGCTCTCCCGGATCGGCACGGCGAGCAGGTGCGGGTGCTGGGCGAGGACACCACGAAGCGCGTAGGCCCACGCGATGCCGGACGACTTCCACTCGTTCCAGGCCGAGTGCGCGGTCGCCCACCAACGCACGCCCGCGGCGCGCCGGTCGACCGCCACCGTAGGCGGCGGCGCCACGGGTGGGCGGAGACCGACAGGCCCAGAGGGGACCTCGGTCGCCTTCGGCGCTGGCGCCGGCGTCTGTACGGGTGGGGGGACGGCCACACGCGTCGGAATTGGCGGAGGCGTGGGTGTCCGCGTCGGCGCCGGTGTCCGCGTCGGCGTTGACGGGGGCCGCGTCGGCGTGGGCGCGGGTGGGGCTGTCCGCGTGGGCGTGGGTGGGGGGGTCCGCGTGGGCGCTGGCGGAGGGGTCCGCGTGGGCGCCGGGGGCGATGTCCGCGTCGGCGCCGATGTTCGGCTGGGCGCGGGCGCCGGAGCCGGCGGAGGCGCAACCGGCGGCGCCGCCGCGCGCGGTTCGACAGCGCCGAACGAGAGTCGCCCCCGTGCGTTCGCCGTCACCAGCGGCCAGCCGAACGAGCGGGCGACGGCGGTCTCGAGCTGCGCCGAGCGCTGCTCCTCCAGCGTGTCGCGCTCGACGAGGAGCGTGACGAGATCCGCGAACGGGCGGATCTCCTCCTGGATCCGCTGCGCGCTCTGGCCCTGGACGGACGCGGAGCGGGAGAGCCTCAAGCGCAGATCGCGGGCCTTGGTCTGGCACTCGACGAGCGGGCGGAATCCGGGATCGTCCGTGTGAGTGATACTGAGCACGCGGTTCAGCACATCGATCGAGCGCTCTATAGTCGCCGCGATCTCCGCCTCTTGCGCCCCGGACGGCGCCTCAGCCGCGGACGGCTGCCACCGCACCTCGATCAGCCGCTGCGGCTCCTGGAAGCCCTTGAGCTCGTGGAGCCCCCGGTCGACGTAGTCGATCGACTCGATCCGGCCGGCGACGTAGCGCGTCGTCTCCGCGATGAAGATCTCACCCGGGCCCGCCGCCGCACAGATGCGGGCGGCCAGGTTCACCGTCCCCCCGAAGAAGTCGCCGCCTTCCTGGATCGGCTCGCCGGTGTTGATGCCGATGCCGATGGCGATCCGGGTCCCCGTCTGGTTCCGATTCGCCTTGCCCAGGGCCAGCTGGATCGCGACCGCGCAGATGATCGCGCCTTTCGCGGTCGTGAAGGCGACCATGAAGCTGTCGCCCTGGGTCTTCACGACCTTGCCGCCGAACGTCTCGATCTGCTTGCGGACGATCGCGTTGTGCTCCTGGAGAACCTTGAACGCGGTCTCGTCGCCGTGCTGGTTGGTGTACTCCGTGAAGCCCCGGATGTCGCTGAAGAGGAGGGTGACGGTGGAGTCGAACTGCCCCGACACCGCGGGGGCGGTCTCGGGCGCGTTCGTCTTCTTGTCTCCGCGGCGGCCTGCCTCCATGTCGCTCTTCGAGCATGATAGCCGAAGCGGGCGGCGCCGATCATCCGCTTGTTCGTCGCCGCAGCCGTCCGGCCGGCCGCGGCACGGACGCTCAGCCGCGCGGCGCGCGCCGCACGACGCGGCGTGCCTTGAGCTCGTAGCGAGGCAGGCTGCGCGGGGGCACGGCCGCGACCTCGAGGCGGATGCCGAGCGCCTGGCGGAGCGCCTCCTGGACCGGACGCACGCCGGCGGTGTCCTCGAGCTCGACCACCACCCGGACCTCGTCGAGCTCGCCGTCGCGGAAGACCTCGATCTGGAACTCGTCGACCGCCGGGAAGCGGCGGACGACACCCTCGATCGCCGCCGGAAAGACGTTCACGCCGCGGACGATGAGCATATCGTCGAGCCGGCCGAGGATGCCGCCCTCCAGGCGCACGAACGTCCGCCCGCACGCGCACGGCGCCGAGGCCACGCGGGCGCGGTCGCCGGTACGGTAACGGATCACGGGCGAGCCGACGCGTCCGAGGTTGGTGAGGACGAGCTCGCCGTCCCGCGCGGGGCCTCCGGTCGCCGGGTCGATCACCTCGGCGATGAACTCGGACTCGTTGACGTGGAGCCCCGCCTGCTCGGCGCACTCGTAGCCATAGGCGCCGACCTCGGTCATCCCCGCATGATCGTACGCCCGCGCGCCCCACCCCGCCTCGATGCGGGCGCGCACCGGGGGGATGGACGCGCCCGGCTCGCCGGCGTGAACGGTGACCCGCACGCATCCCTTGGCGGAATCCTGGCCGCGCTCGCGCGCCACCTCGATCAGGTGGAGCGCGTAGGACGGCGTGCACACGAGCACGGTCGCACCGAGCGCCTGCATCCAGGCGAGCCGCGTCGCGGAGTCCTGGCCGCCGCCGGGGATCGCGAGCGCCCCGAGGGCGCGCGCGCCCTCGAAGCCCGCCCAGAAGCCGATGAAGAGCCCGAACGAGAACGGGAAGAACACGCGATCCGCCGGCTCGACGCCCGCCCCGCGCAGGACGAACCCCCAGCAGCGTGCCCACCACTCCCACGACTCTGACGTCTCGAGCCAGCGGATCGGCTGCCCGCTCGTGCCAGAAGTCTGGTGGACGCGGACGTAGCGCTCGAGCGGGTACGTGAGGTTGCTCCCGAAGGGCGGGTGCGCCGCCTGGTCCTCGACGAACTCGTCCTTGCGCGTGTGGGGCAGCCGCCGGAAGTCGTCCCAGCCCACCAGGTCGTCGACCGAGCGGACACCCGCGGCGCGCCACTTCGCGCGGACGAACGGATTGGACGCGAGCAGGTCGCGCGCCATCGCCCGGAAGCGCCGCCACTGATGCGCGGACACCTGCTCGGGCGGCAGCGTCTCCAGCGCGGGATCGAACACGCTCGCGGCCTTGCGCTCAGCCGCGCAGCTTGAAGCGCTGGATCTTGCCCGTCGCGGTCTTCGGCAGCTCGCCAGCGAACTCGATCCAGCGCGGGTACTTGTAGGGCGCGATCTTGTCTTTCACGAAGGCCTTGAGCTCGTTCGCGAGCTCGTCGGACGCCCTCCAGGGCTCCTTCAGGACGACGAACGCCTTGGGCTTGACGAGCCGGTCCGAGTCCTCCTGGCCGACCACCGCCGCTTCGAGCACCGCGGGATGGCGTACGAGCGTCGCCTCGACCTCGACCGGTGAGACCCAGATCCCCCCGACCTTGAGCATGTCGTCCGAGCGGCCGCAGTACCAGAAGTAGCCGTCCCTGTCCGTGTAGTACTTGTCACCCGTCTGGATCCACGGGCCGAAGAGCGTCGCTTTCGTCTTGTCGTGCTTGTTCCAGTAGTAGGCCATCGTGGAGTCGCCCTTGACGCGGAGGTTGCCGATCTCCCCCTGCGGCGCCGGGCGCCCCTCATCGTCCACGATCGCGAGCTCGTAGCCCGGCACCGGGAGCCCCGAGGAGCCCGGGCGGGCGGCGCCGGGACGGTTCGAGAGAAAAATGTGCCCGATCTCCGTCGTGCCGATGCCGTCGATGATCTCGACGCCGAAGCGTTCGCGCCAGCGCCTGTAGATCTCGTCCGGCAGCGCCTCACCCGCCGACACGCAGAGCCGCAGGGACGAGGTGTCGAACCGTACCTCGGCTTCCTTGACGGCGAGCATGCCGGCGTAGAGCGTCGGCACGCCGAAGAAGAGCGTCGGGCGGTACCGTGCGATGAGCTCGAAGACGGACTCCGGCGTCGGCCGGTGCGGGTACAGCACGCTCTGCGCGCCCACACCCATCGGGAAGAAGCAGGCGTTGCCGAGACCGTACGCGAAGAAGAGCTTCGCCGCCGAGTAGACCCGATCGGTCGGCCGGATCCCGAGCACCTGCTTCCCGTAGGTCTCGCAGCAGACCACCATGTCGTGGTGCAGGTGGACCGCGCCTTTCGGGAACCCGGTGGACCCCGACGAGTACTGCCAGAAGGCGGCGTCGTCCCGCGACGTGGGCGCCGCCTCGAGCGTCGCCGACGCCTTGGCGATCCGGTCCTCGTAGGACACGAATTGCCCGTGGTTGCCGCCGGCGATGAGCACGTGCTTGAGGCGCTTCGCGTCGACGAGCGCGGGCGCGGCCTCGGCGAGCAACGGGGCCGAGATGACGGCGACCTTCGCGCGGCTGTCGCCGAGGAAGTAGAGATAGTCGGCGGTGCGCATCAGCGTGTTGACCGGGACCGGGACCGCGCCGATCTTGATCGCGCCCCAGAACGTCCCGATGAACTCCGGCGCGTCGAGACAGAGCATGAGGACCCGGGTCTCCATCTCGACGCCGAGCTCGAGGAGCGCGTTACCCGTGCGGTTGACGAGCTCCTGGACGTCGGCGTACGTGAGTGTCCGGTCCTCGTGGAGGAACGCCGGCGAGGCGCCACGGCCCTCCGCGACGTTCTTGTCGACGAACCAGCTGGCGACGTTGAACTGCGCGGGCAGGACGTCCGACGCGTTCATGTCGGGCTAGCGCCGTGCCCGTCTCCGGGCGACCGGCGGGCGCCGAGTGACGGCGCGCGCGCGCACGGCCATCGCCTCGATCTCGACTCGGAGCTCGGGGCGTACCAGGCGGCTGACCACCAGCAGCGTGTTGGGTGGGTACACGCCGTCCCCGAAATACGTGGCGAACACCTCCTGGCGCGCCTTCATGAAGCCGCCGATGTCGTCCGCGCTGGTGAGGAACGTCTGGAGGCGCACGACGTCCTTCATCGAGCACCCGGCGGCCTCGACCACGGCGCGGACGTTCTCGAACGCCTGCTTCGTCTGCGACTCGACGTCCGGGCCAGCCACCTCGCCCGCGCGGCGCGCGCCGACCTGACCGGCGACCACGACGATCTCACCGGCCGGGGCCGCCATCCCGTGTGAATACATGCCGAGCGGCTTGCCGAACTCCCGCGGAGCGATCACCCTGGGCATCGCGCCCCTCCTCGCCGGCTCAGGCGAGCCGGACGTATTCGAAGTCGACCGGCTGGCCGTTGACGCCACGCGCGGGCGGGGCGATCCAGTTGGCGAACTGACCCCGCTCGGTCACCGGCTGCATCAGGCTCTGGACGTACGCCTCGTCCTCGGGGCTCGGCAGCCACTCGCGCTTCTTCACGCCCCACTCGGCCTCGGTCAGCAACCGGCCCTCGGGCGACACCCGCACGTCGGCGAACGTGCCGATCTTGCGGTGGAAGGCGCGGTGCGCCAGCGTGAGCTCGAAATCGATCCCGTGCTCCCTGATGATCCGGTTCCAGCGATCCAGCCCGCGCTGACAGTCGGCGATGTAGTCGTCGCGCAGCCGCTCGTTCAGGGACGGGAGCGCGGGATGCTCGCGCACCCTCAAGGTCTCCCCGTCCAGCTGCGTGACGGGATAGGTCGCGTGTTGCAACCGGTGGTCGTCGTTCTTCTTGGTCTCTTCGAAGCGCCCCTTCAGGCTCATCGCGTAGAAGTTCGCGGCGTTCGTCGAGATCTCGGAGCCGAAAAGGTCGAGCGAGACCGAGTAGTGGAAGTTGAGGTACTTCTGGAGCGTCGGCAGGTCGATCGCGCCGTGCTTCCGCACGTCGTCGGTCCTCCCGTCGCGCATCAGCTCGCACGTGCGCTGCACGACCCGCCCCACGCCGGTCTCGCCCACGAACATGTGGTGGGCCTCCTCGGTCAGCATGAACCGGCAGGTTCGCGCCAGCGGGTCGAAGCCGCTCTCGGCGAGGCTCGCGAGCTGGTACTTGCCGTCGCGGTCCGTGAAGTACGTGAACATGAGGTAGGAGAGCCAGTCGAGCGTCTTCTCGTTGAAGGCGCCGAGGATGCGCGGCTTGTCCGGGTCGCCCGACCGCCGCTCGAGCAGCGCCTCCGACTCCTCGCGGCCGTCCCGACCGAAGTAGGCGTCGAGGAGGTACACCATCGCCCAGAGGTGTCGGCCCTCCTCGACGTTGACCTGGAAGAGGTTGCGCAGGTCGTAGAGCGAGGGGCAGGTGCGCCCGAGGTGGCGCTGCTGCTCGACCGAGGCGGGCTCGGTGTCGCCCTGTGTGACGATGAGCCGCCGCAGCACGCCGCGGTACTCACCCGGGACGTCCTGCCAGACCGGCTGGCCCTTGTGGTCGCCGAAGGGAATGACGCGCGCGGGCTCGGGCTCGGCGAGGAAGATCCCCCAGCGGTACTCGGGCATGCGGACGTAGCCGAACTGCGCCCAGCCCTGCGGATCCACGCTCACCGCGGTGCGCAGATAGACCTCCGTCGCCTGGAACCCGTGCGGGCCCACGTCCTGCCACCACGCGATGAACTTCGGCTGCCACTCCTCGAGAGCGCGCTGCAGGCGGCGATCCTCGCCGAGGCCGACGTTGTTCGGGATCCGCTCCGTGTAGTCGATCGACGCCATCACACTCTCCTCCGGTCGAACTCGCTCCGCTGGCCCGTACCGTACACGACGAGCGCGCCCTTCGGCCCGACCGCGTTCGCACGCTGGAAGATCCAGTTCTGCCACGCCGACAGCCGGCCGAAGATCTTGGTCTCGAGCGTCTCCGGACCGCCGAACCGGAGCGACGCCTCCATGCCGGTCAGCGCGTCGGGCGAGAAGGCCGCGCGCGCCTCGAGCGCCTGCCGCACCTCGTCGTCCCAGTCGATGTCGTCGGGCGTGAAGGTCACGAGGCCGGCTTCGGCGGCGGCCCGCGCGTCGAGGTCCTCGCCGATCCGCGCGCGGAGCTTCTCGACGCGGTCGGGCTCGGCGAGGTGCCGGTTGGCCACCCGCGTCAGGCCGTTCGGCATCGGGTAGGCGCCGAAGTTCGCCTCGGTCAGGCGCACGGTCGCGGGCGGCCGGGCTTCCGCCCGCCGCGTCCCGTCGAGCATGTACGCGCGATCCGCCGCGAGGACGAGCTCGAGCAGCGTGCCGGTGAAGCACGAGCCCGGCTCGATGAGCGTGAACATCGAGCGCGAGGTGACGTCGAGGCGCTTGAGCGTGCGCTTGAGATAGAGACGGACCTCACGCACGAGCCAGTCGTCCCGGTGGTCCGCGAGCAACCGGTCGTAGGCCTCGACGAGCTCGGCCCGTCCCACGGTCCGGAACACCCAGACCCCAACCTCCGCTTCGTTGGTGCGCAGGTGGAGGACGAGATCGTCGAGCTCCCGCGCGAGGGCGAGCGGCCAGAACGACGAGCCCTGGGCGTGGGCGCCCGGCGCGCCGTCCGGCGGTGACGCGGCGGGCCCGGCCACCGTGATCAGGGCGATCCCGCGCGTGCGGTCGAGCTCGCACGCGACGTGGCCGTAGCGGATCGCGTCGCCCGCGACGGTCCGCTCGAGCGGCACCAGCCGGAGCCCCCGAGCGTTCGGCGGCCTGTCGGTGCGCGCCGCGAGCTCACGCGCGCGGGCGGCGACGACCTCGGCGAGCCGCGAGCGCGGCACGACCTCGTCCACCAGCCCCCACTCGACGGCGCGCTTGCCCCGCACCCCCTCTTCGGTAGTGCAGAAGAAGTCGGCGCGGTCCCGGCGCACGCGGCGCTTGTCCACGAGTCGCGTGAGCCCGCCCGTCCCCGGAAGGACCGCGAGCAGGGGCACCTCGGGCAGCGAGACGGCGGTGTTCCCGTCGTCGGCCATGATGATCCAGTCGGTCGCGAGCGCCAGCTCGTAGCCACCGCCCGCACAGGGGCCGTTGATGGCCGTGAGGTAGACCTGGCGCGACTCGACGGTCGCGTCCTCGATGGCGTTGCGAGTCTCGTTGGTGAATTTGCAGAAGTTCACCTTGAAGCCGTGCGGCGACTGGGAGAGCATCCGGATGTTCGCCCCGGCGCAGAAGACGCGCTCCTTGCCCGAGGTGATCACGACGGCGCCGATTTCCGGGTGCTCGAACCGGAGCCGCTGGACCGCGTCGGAGAGCTCGACGTCCACGCCGAGGTCGTACGAGTTGAGCTTGAGCTCGTAGCCCGGCCCGAGCCCGCCGTCCTCCTGCACGTCCATGGCGAGCGTGGCGACGGGCCCGTCGAAGCCGAGCTTCCAGTGCTTGTACCTCGACGGCTCGGTCCGGAAATCGACGCGAACGGTTTCGCCGTCAGCCATGTCCTGTCTCCCCCGGGCGACCGGGCTATCCCAGAATGACCCAGAGCGCCTGGGCCCGCTTCGTGCCGAGATTCTCCCAGCCGTGCGGCGTGCCGCCGTCGAGCAGCGCGCTGTCACCGGCCTCGAGCAGGTGGCGGTCGCCGGTGTAGTGCAGGGCGACCTTGCCGTCGATCACGTAGAAGAGCTTCATCTGGCCGCGCTTGATGACGACCTTCTCGGTCGTGACCCCGCGCTCCTTGGGCCCGAGCGTCGAGACGACCGCGCGGATCTTGCCCTGGAAGAGCCCGGCGCCCAGCACCGCCCAGCGCTCCGTCGAGCCGTCGAAGCTGACGACGGGGTAGTCCTTCCGGCGCGTCACCACGATCGAGCCGGCGGGCTGGCCGTCGAAGAGCGCGCCGATCGGCACGCCGAGCGCCGCCGCGATCCGGCCCAGCGTGTGGAGCGACGGCGTGAGCCGCCCCGACTCGATCTGCGACACCATGCTCGGCGTGAGGTCCGCCTTCTCCGCGAGCTGCCGCTGCTGCAGCTCGCGCTCGGCGCGCAGGCCCTTGATGCGCTCGCCGAGCGTGGTCACGCGACCTCCTCCGCCGGCCAGCCGGCCGGGGCGAGCCCCGCCAGGGACGCGAGCGCACGCGCGACGAATACGCGCGTCATCTTCTTCCGGTAAGGATGCGTGAAGTCCGTGTTGTCGAGCGGCTTCGCCGGCCCCGCGGCGAGACCGGAGACGCGCGCGATCAGCTCCGGCGTGAGCCGCCCGCCGACGAGCGCGGCGGCGGCGGCGGGCGCGGGGCGCGGTTGTGAGGCGACCGCGCCGACGACGATCCGGGCGTCGCGGACGACGTCGCCCTCCATCCGGACGGCGACGGCGACGCCGAGCACCGGGAAATCGAACGAGCCGCGCCGCCGGAGCTTCAGATACGCGGAGCGCCAGCCGTCGGCGGGCGGTAGCAGGATCTCCGTGAGGATCTCGTCGGGCCGCTTCGCCAGATACTCGATGCCGTCATCGCGGAAGAGCGCCTCGACGGGGATCGTGCGCTCGCCCGTGGGCGAGTGGAGTCGCACGCGGGCGCCGAGACTCCAGAGGACCGGCGCGGTGTCCGACGACGACACGGCCCAGCAGCGCGGGCTTCCGGGGGCGACCAGACAGATCGCGCCGTCCTTCTTCGTGCAAAACCCGACGGCCTTCCGCCACTCGTAGGTCTGGTTGTAGTAGTTGCAGCGCGTGTCCACACAGACGTTGCCGCCGATCGTCCCCATGTTGCGGAGCTGCGGCGAGGAGACGAGGCCGGCGGCGGCCGCGAGCGCCGGGTAGTGCGCGGCGATCTCCGCGTGCGCGGCGACGGCCGAGAGCGTGGTGCAGCTGCCGAGCGTGATCCCCTCGCGCGCGCCGCCGCGAACGCCGCGGAGCTCGCGGATCGCGAGGAGCCCGACCAGCACCGTCGGCTCGAACTGGCGTCGCTTCATGTTGGGGTAGAGGTCCGTGCCCCCGGCGACGAGCATCGCCGCGGCGCCGTGGGAGGCCAACGCCTGCGCCGCGTCGGCGACGGTGCGCGGCGCCAGGTACGTGAACGGCGGGAGCCGCATCATGGCTGGAACGGACGGACGGCGATGGCGTCGGCGGGCTGACCGAACGCGGACTCGACCACGACCGGCGCCTTGAACGTGAACACCGGGATCCGCGCGGGCCCGACGCGCGCGGGTCTGCCCTGGCGCCGGAGCTCGAGCCCTTTCAGGATCATCTCGGGCGTGATCGGGACCTCGTCACAGCGCACGCCCACGGCGTGGTAGACGGCGTTGGCGATCGCCGGGATGACGGGCAGGAGCGGTCCCTGCCCGGCCTCCTTCGCGCCGAACGGCCCCTCCGGGTCGTCCGTTTCGACCAGGAACGTGTGGATCTCCGGCGTCTCGAGGGTGGTCGGGCTCTTGTACTCGAGAAGCGACGGATTCTTGTGCACGCCCTTGCGGAAGATCTGGCCTTCCATGAGCGCCTCGCCGATGCCCATGTACACCGAGCCCTCGATCTGACCCTCGGCGAGCAGCGGGTTCAGCGCGCGACCGAGATCGTGTCCGATCCAGACGTCGTGGAGTTCGATCTCTCCGGTCTCTTCGTCAACGCTCAGCTCGACGACACACGCGGAATAGGAATAGCAGGGCGACGGGCCCACACCCCCGCCCTTGTACTTCCCCGCCCGCTTCGGCGGCGCGTACGAGCCGGCGAACGCGAGCACGCCGTGCGTCGTCTCGGCGAGCTCGACCGCCTGGGCGAAGGGCACCGCCCGCTCCCAGTCGGCGGCGACGCCTACCTTGCGCTCGCGGAACGCGAGCGCGCCGGGCTCCACCTCGAGCTTTCGCGCGACGGCCTGGGCGATGACCTCCCGGAGCCGCTGGCTGGCCTGGATCGCGGCCATGCCGCACATGAGCGTCACGCGCGAAGAGTACGAGCCCAGATCCACGGGCGTGAGGCTCGTGTCGGCGGGGTGGACGTGGACGTCCTTCGGATCGATGCCGAGGATCTCCGCCGGCAGGTACGCGAGGATCGAGTCCGAGCCCTGGCCGATGTCGGTCGCGCCGCACAGGACCGCGACACCGCCGCTCCGGTCGGCGCGCAGGATCACGCCCGAGTGGGGCATGTTGTTCCAGTACACCGCCGTGCCCGCACCGGTGAGGTAGGCCGAGCAGGCGATACCGATCCCCCGGCGTGTTCGAGCGCGGGCTCCGCCCGCGCGACCTGGTTCGGGGGGAGGCTCGGAGGGGGCCGTCGAGGCCCCCTCCGATCGAAAGCCGCGCCACTTGGTCCGCCAGCCCGAGGCCTCGACGACCCGGTCGATGCACTCCCCGAGGCCGATCGTCGTCACCGTGAGGTGGTTCGCCGTCTTGGTGAAGGGCTCGGCGAGGATACGCTTGCGCATCTCCGCCGGGTCGAGGCCGAGCTGCTCGGCCGCCTTATCGAGCTGGCACTCCAGCGCGAAGCGCGGCTGCGGGGTGCCGTGGCCACGCTTGGGCCCGCAGGGCGGCTTGTTGGTAAAGATGCGCGCGCCCTCGAACTTGTAGACGGGCATCTTGTACGTGACGGGGTTGATGACGCCCGTATAGAAGGTCGACGCCACGCCGTAGGAGCCGTAGGCGCCGCCGTCGAGCCACGTCCTCAGGTGGCAGCCCGTGATGTCGCCGTCCCGCGTGAAGCCGGTCTTGATCCACATGAGCACCGGATGGCGCCCGCGGTGGATGTAGAAGACCTCCTCGCGGGTGCACGCGATCTTCACCGGACGTCCGGTGAGCTGCGAGAGACGGCACGCGGCGATCTCGTGGGCGAAGGGGTCGAGTTTGCCGCCGAAGCCGCCGCCCACCGGCGTGGCGACGACGCGGATGTGCGCCGCCGGCGTCTCTAAGATTTTCGCGAGGAGACGGTGCACGTAGTGGGGCGTCTGGGTCGAGGACCAGAGCGTGAGCTTGCCATCCGGCCCTGCCGCGGCGACCGCCGCGTGCTGCTCCATCGGCAGATGCGTGTTGCCCTCGAAGAAGAACACGTCCTCGCGGACCAGATCCGCCCGCGCGAACGCCGCCTCGATGTCGCCGAACTGGAGCGAGACGTTCTTGTGGACGTTGGGGCCGTCGCCGTACTCGTGGATGCGGACCTCGGGGTGGGCGAGGGACTCCTCGATCGACATGAGCGCCGGCAAGGGCTCGTACTCCACGTCGATCAGGCGGCAGGCGCGCTCCGCCGTCTCCTCGTCCACCGCGGCGACCGCGGCCACCGCGTCGCCGACCATGCGGACCTTCTCGGTGCAGAGCGCCTCCTCGTCCTGCGAGACCGGGAGGATTCCGAACCTGACGCGCGGGAGGTCGGCTCCGGTGATGACGGCGTACACCCCCGGCAGCGCCCGCGCGCGCGTGGTGTCGACGCGCCCGACGCGGGCGTGGCCGTGCGGCGAGCGGAGGAGCCTGCCGTACGCCATGCGCGGGAGGAAGAGGTCGTCGGCGTACTTGGTCTCGCCGATCACCTTCGCCCAGGCGTCGATCTTCGGGAGGGGCTGCCCGATGACCGTGAACTCGTGCTTTCCCTCGAAGGAGCCGCGCGGGTCCTCGCTCATCGCGGAACTCCGATCCGCAGGGCGGCCAGCTCGACGGCGTCGAGGATCTTCGTATACCCGGTGCACCGGCACAGGTTGCCCGCGAGCGCCTCCCTGATCTCCTGGCGCGTGGGGCTCGGCCGGTCGGCCAGGAGCGCCTGCGCCGTGAGAAGGATGCCCGGCGTACAGTAGCCGCACTGGGCGGCGCCGAGTTCGGCAAACGCCTGCTGGAGGGGATGGAGGCGCCCGCCCTCCGCCATGCCTTCGACCGTCGTGATCGTGGCGCCGGCCAGGTCGACGGGGAGCGCCAGGCACGAGAGCACGGGCGCCCCGTCCACGAGGACGGTGCACGTGCCGCACTCCCCGAGCTCGCAGCCGTGCTTCGTCCCTGTGAGGCCCAGGTCCTCGCGCAGCACCTCCAGGAGCGTCTTGTGCACGGGCACGAGGACGTCATGGGCCTCGCCGTTCACGGTCAGGGAGAGACGAGCCTTCATCCGCGCTCCTGCCCCGGTGGACCGATTAATCAGGGATTAAGGGCGGTTCAAAAATACTGAACTGGGCCGGAACCTGTCAAGCGAGAAGACGGCCGGGGCTAAGATACCGACCGTGGCCTATCTCAGGACCGACGACCGGGTCCGGCTCTACTACGAGGAGCACGGCCACGGCACCCCGCTCGTGCTCGCCTACGGCATCGGCGGGAACACGACGATGTGGGACGTCAACGTCCCCGGGCTCGCCGCCCGGCACCGGCTGATCCTCTGGGAGCCGCGTGGCCACGCGCGCTCGGACGCACCCTCCGACCCCGCGACGTACTCGTTCCAGCGCTGGGCGCTCGATCTCAAGGCCGTGCTCGACCACCTCGGGCTCCGCCGGGCTCACGTCGGCGGGCTCTCGCTCGGCGCCGGAATCGCGACGCGCTTCGCGCTCAGATTCCCGGCGCGCGCGCGGTCGCTGGTCGTCACCAACTCGTCGTCGGCGAGCGGGCTGCCGCTCTCCTGGCAGAACGTCGTCATGCGCGCCCGCTCGATCGAGATCACCCTGACGCAGGGCATGGACGCGATGGCGGAGTTCGCGATGGCCGAGAATCCGAACCTCGCCGAGCGGCTCGCCCTCGACCCCGGGGCGAAGGCGGAGTTTTACGAGGAGTACCGGCAGCTCGCGCCGATCGGCTACGCGAACTCGCTCCGGGCGCTGCTCGCGATGGACTACATCACCGACGAGCTGCCGAAGCTTCGGATCCCCGTGCTCCTGATCGGCGGCGACCGCGACCCGTCGCTTTCTCCGATGAAGGTGATGCACCGGAAGGTCCGCGGCTCGAAGCTGGTCGTCCTGGCCCCCGCGAGCCACTTCGCCAACCGCGACCAGCCGGACGCGTGGAACCGGGCCGTCCTCGACTTCCTCGCCCGGGCCGAGGGTCGCCCGCGCCGATAGCCGCCATGGACCGTCCCCGCGTGCTCGTGGTGGAGGACGATGGCGACCTTCGCGACCTCCTGGTCGAGACGCTGACCCGGTGGGGGTACCACGTCACGTCGGCCGGCAACGGCACCGAGGCGCTGACGCTCCTCGAGGGCCGGCTCTTCGACGTGGCGCTGCTGGACATCTGGCTCCCCGGCAAGGACGGCCTCCAGCTCCTCGAGGAGATCAAGCGCCACGACTCTGCGCTCGAAGTCGTGATGATGACGGGCGATCCGCTGGTCTCGACCGCGGTGCAGGCCCTCAAGGCCGGCGCCTACGATTACCTGATCAAGCCGCTGAACCTGGAGGAGCTGCAACCGCTGATGCGCCAGCTCATCGAGCGGCGCTTCCTCAGGCAGGAGGTGGGATCGCTCCGGGCCAGGCTCGGGCGAGAGCTCGCCGAGCGGGAGCTCGTCGGGACGTCACCCCAGATGCTGGAGGTGAAACAGACGATCGCGTCGGTGGCTAACTCGGACTCCCCGGTGCTCATCGAGGGGGAGAGCGGGACCGGCAAGGAGCTGGTGGCCGCGGCGATCCACGGCCAGTCGCCGCGCGCCACGGGCCCCTTCGTGCCCGTCAACTGCGGCGCCATCCCGGCCGAGCTCATGGAGTCGGAGTTCTTCGGGCACGTGCGCGGCGCGTTCTCGGGCGCCGTCGCCGACGCGCTCGGTCTGGTCCGCGCGGCCCAGGGCGGCACGCTGTTCCTGGACGAGGTCGCCGAGCTCCCGACGGCGCTCCAGGCCAAGCTCCTGCGCGTGCTGCAGGAGAAGGAGGTGCGGCCCGTCGGCTCCGCCAAGACGCACTCGGTCAACGTCCGGATCATCGCCGCCACGAACCGAGACCTCGAGGCGGCGGTCGCGAGCGGGCGCTTCCGGCAAGACCTCTACTACCGGATCAACGTCGTACGGATCGTCGTGCCCCCGCTCCGGGCGCGCAAGGACGAGATTCCGGCGCTCGTGACGCACTTCCTCCGGCGATTCAACGCGCGCTTCCACCGGAGTGTCACAGGGCTTGCGCCCGCCGCCAAGGCGGCCCTGATGGCGTACGACTTCCCCGGCAACGTCCGGGAGCTCGAGAACCTCATCGAGCGCGCGTACGCGTTCGGCGCACACGACGAGATCACGCGCGAGAACCTCCCGGCGCTCGCCGCGGCGCCCGCTCCCGCCGCCGCGGCCGCGGGTGAGGAGCTGCCGACGCTCGAGGCGGCCGAGCGCGACCTGATTCGGCGGGCGCTGGCCCGCTACGACAACGACAAGGAGAAGGCCGCCCGCGCGCTCGGCCTCACCGTCCGCACGCTCTACCGCCGCATCAACAAGTTCAGACTGGCGTAGTCCTCTCCGCGTCCCCGGCGCGACGCGCTACTTCTTGCCGGCGTCGTAGATCTCGCCGAAGAGCGCCCAGCGCTCGCCGTCGAACTTCGCGAGCTGCTCCTGCTCGATCGGGTAGAAGTCCGTCGGGCTCGTGTTGACCTTGATGCCCGGCAGGAGCAGCGGCAGCGCGAGGTCTTTGATGTTCGCCGCCTGTCGCATGACGTTCTCGCGCGAGAGATCCTTGCCGCACTGCTTCAGCACGTGGACCAGCCCCTGCGCGACCGTGTACCCGTACACGTTGAACGCGTCCTTCGTGTTGCCCTCCGGATAGTACTTTTGCATGAAGACCAGCCAGTCCTTCATGCCCGCGTCGTTCCTCCACTGCGGATCGGTCGGGTCCTTGAGGTAGAGGGCGGTGATCAGGTCCTTCGAGGCCTCGAGCCCCGCGGGCTTCAGCACCACGTCCACCGAGGCCGAGACGTTGTTGAGCAGGTGGAGCGGCTTCCAGCCGATGTCGTGCGCCTTCTTGATCGCCTGGACCGCGAACTTCGGAATCGTCACGTTGTAGAACACGTTCGCGCCGCTGTTCTTCAGATTCACAATCTGCGAGTCGATCGTCGGGTCCGTCACTTCGTAGGACTGCTCCAGCACGATCAGCTTCTTGGCGGCGTCCCCGAGGGCGTCCTTGAGCCCCTTGACGTAGTCCTTCCCGTAATCGTCGTTCTGGTAGAGGATCCCGATCTTCGCGTTCGGGACGTTCTTCAAGACGTACTGCGCGTAGATGTGCCCCTCGGTCTGATAGGTCGGCTGCCACCCCATCGTCCACGGGAAGTGCTGCGGATCACCCCACTTGGTCGCGCCGGTCGCGACGAAGAGGTGCGGCACCTTCGCCTGGTTCAGGTACTTGTGGATCGCACTGTTCGTCGGCGTGCCGAGGGTCTGGAAGACGAACGCGACCTGGTCCTGCTCGACGAGCCGCCGGACCATTTCCACGGTCTTCGGCGGGCTGTAACCGTCGTCGAGCGTGACGAAGTCGATCTTCCGGCCGTTGATCCCGCCCTCGTCGTTGACCTTCTTGAAGTAGGCCGCGATGACCTTGCCGATCGTGCCGTAGGCGGACGCCGGCCCGCTGTACGGGTTGGTGTTGCCGATCTTGATCTCCGTGGGGGTGACCCCCGGGGACTGCGCGGCGGCCGGCCCCGCGACGAGCAGCGGTCCGAGCACGCCGACCAGAGCGAGAGCGACGAGGCGCGTGCGCTTCATGGTGCCCTCCTGTGAACGCGTTGACTGCACTCCATCTGGGAGAACCGTCAGCCCGCCCGGCCCGTTCGGCCCACGCGGGCCAGCCGAGTCCAAGCCAGCCACAGCGATCCCGCGATGCCCCGCGGCATCACGTACATGAAGACAATCAAGAAGATGCCATACATCGCCCAGGGCGCGGCCTTCGAAATCTCCTGCGCCCAGTTCGGCACGAACTGGATGAAGAGCGCGCCGAAGATCGCGCCCGAGATGGACGCGAGCCCGCCGATGACGATACCGACGAGGAACGTGATCGACAGGAACACGTTGAACGCGTCGGGCGCGACGAAGGCGATGGCGAGCGCGGAGAGGGCCCCCGCCACGCCCGTGTACGCCGCGCTGACGCCGAAGGTCAGCGACTTGTAGAGGGCGCTGTTCACGCCCATCGCCTGCGCCGCGATCGGGTTGTCGCGGATCGCGACGATCGCCCGCCCCGTCCGGCCGCGCAGGAGGTTCGCCCCGAGCACGAAGAGCACGACGAGCACGCCGAGCGTGACGAAGTAGAGCCACTGGTCGGGGGAGAGCCCGAGGCCGAGCGGCGGCTCGGGCTTCGACAGCACGATCCCCTGCGAGCCGCCGGTCCAGTACTCGAAGTACTTCAAGATTTGCGGCACGGCGAGGGCGAGCGCAAAGGTCGCGAGCGCGAGGTAGAGCCCCTCGAGTCGGAGCGCCGGGATCCCGAAGAGGAAGCCGACGGCGAGGCACACGAGACCCGCCACGGGGATCGTCCAGCCGTACGGCACGTTCCACTTGTCGATCATGATCGCGGTCGTGTAAGCGCCGAGCGCGTAGAAGGCGCCGTGGCCGAGCGAGATCTGGCCGTTGTAGCCGGTGAGGATGTTGAGGCCGAGGAGCGCGATCGCATAGATCCCGACCTGCGTGAACTGGAACAGGCGGAAGTTGCTCAGCAGGAACGGCAGCACGCAGCCGAGCGCGAGCGCCGCAGGCGGGATCGCCCGCAGCCACCCCTGCCCGCGCCTCATACGCGGTGCACCGCGACCCGGCCGAACAGCCCGCTCGGCCGCACGAGCAGGACGATCAGGATCATCGCGAGCGCGACGGTGAGCTTGAGCTCGGTGCCGATGAAGCGCACGTACGTCCCGACGAGGTTCTCGGTGACGCCGACGATGAGGCCGCCGAGCACCGCGCCGCCCGGGCTCGTGAAGCCGCCGAGCGTGGCGGAGGCGAAGGCGTAGATCAGGATGCCGCTCATCATGTTCGGGTCGAGGAACACGATCGGCGCGATCATCATCCCGGCGACGGCGCCGACGAGCGCCGCGAACCCCCACCCGAGCGCGAGCATCCAGCCGACCCGGATGCCGCAGAGGCGACTCGATACGGGGTTCTGGGCGGCCGCCCGCATCGCGAGCCCGAGCGTCGTGTAACGGAAGAAGACGTAGAGGACGACGAGCACGAGCAGCGTCACGCCGAGTGCCCCGAGATCGTGCGCGCCGAAGAAGATGTCGCCGATCTTGAAGGGCTTCGCGGGAAACGGGCTCGGGAAGGGCTTCTGGATGTAGGAGTAGAGCCAGCCGGCGACGCTGTTGAGGATCACCAGCAGCCCGATGCAGACGATGACGATCGTGAGGACCGGCGCGTTCTCGACGGGCCGGATCACGACGCGCTCGATCGCGAGCCCACCCACGAAGGCGACCGCCAGCGTGGCGAAGAACGCCGCCCAGTAGGGCACGCCCGCGTTCAGCATCGACCAGGCGAGGTACGTGCTGAACATCGCCATCTCGCCCTGGGCGAAGTTCACCACGTCGGTTGCCTGATAGATCATCACGAGCGCCAGGGCCACGCTCCCGTAGATGCCGCCCGTCGCGAGCCCCGAGACCACCTGCTGGACGAAGATCTCCATCGGCTCAGTATCCGAGGTACGAGCGTCGGATGGCGTCGTCCCGGCGGAGCTCGGCCGACGGCCCCGACACGACGACGCGGCCCGTCTCGAGGAGGTAGGCGTGATCGGCGAGGTCGAGCGCCGTCGCGACGTTCTGCTCGACGAGCAGGATGCTCACGCGCTCCTCGCGGTTGATGGCGCGCACGATGCGGAAGATCTCGCGGGCGACGAGCGGCGCGAGTCCGAGCGAGGGCTCGTCGAGGAGGAGCAGGCGCGGCCGCAGCATGAGCGCGCGCCCGACCGCGAGCATCTGCTGCTCGCCCCCGGAGAGGCTCCCGGCGGTTTGACTCCGTCGCTCGCCCAGCACCGGAAAATAGTCGTAGATCCGCGCGAGGTCCCGCGCCGGCGCGCCCGTCGCGCGCCGCGCATAGGCGCCGAGCCGGAGATTTTCCTCCACGGTGAGCTGCATGAACGTCCCGCGCCCCTCCGGCACGTGCGCGATTCCCAGGCGGACGATGTCCTCGGTCGCCCGGCCCGCGATGCGCGCGCCGTCGAAGCGGATCTCGCCGGCCGTCCGGACCATGCCGCACACCGCGCGCAACGTCGTCGTCTTACCGGCCCCGTTGGCGCCGAGGATCGTCGTAATCCCGCCGTCCTCGACGGCGAACCGGATCCCGTGCAGCACCTTGGTCCAGCCGTACCGGGCCTCGAGGTCCGCGACCTCCAGGAGCGCCATCAGACGGCCTCGGCGCCGACGCGCGCGTCGGTCCCGAGGTAGGCGCGGATGACGTCGGGGTTCCTCTGGACGTCCGCGGGCCGGCCCTCGGCGATCTTCCGGCCGAAGTCGAGCACGACGACCTTGTCCGAGACCTGCATGACCAGCCCCATGTGGTGCTCCACGAGCAGCACGGTCACGCCGCGCGAGTCGCGGATCGCGCGGAGGAGCTTCGCGAGCGTGGCCACTTCCTCGTGGTTCAGGCCGCCGGCGGGCTCGTCCACGAGGAGGAGCCTGGGGCGCGAGGCCAGCGCCCGCGCGAGCTCGACGCGTTTGAGCGTGCCGAAGGGCAACCCGGCAGCAGGATGGTCAGCGAGCGCGCCGAGATCGAGGAACCGGAGGAGCTCGCTCGCGCGCTCGCGGGTCGCCGCCTCCTCGCGGCCGACCCACGGGAGCCAGAGCGCGTTCGACAAGACGTCGCTGCCCGTGCGGCAGTGGACCCCGACCATGACGTTCTGGAGCACGGTCAGCGTCGGGAAGAGCGCGAGGTTCTGGAACGTCCGCCCGATGCCGAGCGCCGCGATGCGATGGGCCGACAGCCCGAGGATCGGGCGGCCGTCGAAGCGGACGTCGCCTCCGTCGGGCGTGTCGAGGCGGCTCAGGCAGTTGAAGAGCGTCGTCTTGCCGGCGCCGTTCGGGCCGATGAGGCCGACGATCGCTCCCTCGTCCACGTCGAAAGAGACGGAGTCGAGCGCGAGGATGCCCCCGAAGCGGACCGTGAGGTTGTGAACGGTCAGGATCGGCATCAGGCGGGGAACAGGCCGAATTTCACGACCGCTTCTTCCGCGGGCGAGTGTGCGCGTCGAGCCCGCGCTCCCAGAGATACTCCTTCTCGCCCATGTGCTTGCCGACCCAGCGGCCGAGGACGAAGAACGTGTCGCTCAGGCGGTTGACGTACCGGAGCGCCCACTCGTTGACGGGCTCGACGCGCGTGAGCCGGAGGACCTCGCGCTCCGCGCGGCGGCAGACGGTGCGCGCCTGGTGGAGGAACGCGTTGATGCGGCCGCCGCCCGGCAGCGTGAACGACTTGAGCGGCTCGAGGTCCTTCTGGCAGTGGTCCATGAGGCGCTCGAGCGCCGTGACCTGCGCCTCGCCGACCTTGAACATCCCCTCGTACTCCGCCTCCGGCGGCGTGGCCAGCTCGCTGCCGAGGTCGAACAGCGCGTTCTGGATCCGCCGCAGCTCCTCGTCGAGCCAGCGGTGGTGCTGACCCTCGCCCAGACGCTCCGCGTTGAACGTGCGGACGATGCCGACGATCGCGTTCAACTCGTCGATCGTCCCGTAGGCGACGATCCGCGGCGAGTCCTTGGGCACGCGCTTGCCGCCCACCAGCCCTGTCTCGCCACGGTCGCCGAGACGCGTGTAGACGCGGGTGATGCTGATCGTCATGGGTGACCTCCGCTGCGGTATTCTACTCGACGTGAAGACCCGCGCGCGCGCGGTGCTCGCCACCGCGTCCGGCACCCACTTCGTCCACGACGGCTTCTCCGACATCCTCTATGTGCTCCTGCCGATCTGGGCCCAGGAGTTCCGTCTCACCCTCGCCCAGGTCGGCCTGATCCGCACGGCGTACACGGCCGCGATGGCGTCGTTCCAGATCCCCGCGGGGCTCCTCGCCGAGCGCTGGGGCGAGCGACGGCTGCTCGCGGCAGGAACGGCGCTGACGGCGTGCGGCTTCATCGCCGCCGGCGCGTGGGCCGAGGGCTTCGCCTCTCTGCTCGTGCTCCTCCTGATCGCCGGGCTCGGGTCGGGCGTCCAGCACCCGCTCTCGTCGTCGCTCGTCTCGAAGGCGTACGAGACCGGGGCCCGGCGGGCGGCGCTCGGCACCTACAACTTCTCCGGCGACCTCGGCAAGGTCGCCGTGCCCGCGGCCGTCGCCTTCGCCACGACGATCGTCGGTTGGCGCGCGGCCGCCGGCGGCTACGGCGTCCTCGGGCTCGCGGCGGCCCTCGCCATCGTCCTCCTCCTGGCGCGGCTGGCGACGGGCGGGGCGGCGGCGACTCCGATGCGCGCGCCCGGGTACGAGGGCAACGGCTGGGGCATCCGGGACGCGCGCGGCTTCCAGGCCCTCTCCGCGATCGGCATGATCGACAACGCGACCCGCACGGGCCTCCTGACCTTCCTGCCTTTCGCGCTCATCGCCAAGGGCTCGACGGTGGCGGGCGTCGGGTCGGCGCTCGCGCTCCTGTTCGCGGGCGGCGCCATCGGCAAGTTCGTCTGCGGGCTCGTCGCGGAGAAGGTCGGCGTGATCCGCACGGTCGTCCTGACGGAGGCGGCGACCGCCGCCGGCATCGTGCTGGTCGTCGTGGCACCGCTCCCGGCCGTCCTCGCCACCCTGCTCCCGCTCGGGATCGCGCTCAACGGCACCTCGTCGGTCCTCTACGCGACCGTCGCGGACCTCGTCACCGTGGACCGGCGCTCGCGCGCCTACGCGCTCTACTACACGCTCTCGGTCGGCGCCTCCTCGTCCGCGCCGACCGTCTACGGGCTCCTGGGCGATGCGGTCGGCGTGGGGCCGACGCTCACGACCGTCGCGCTCGTCGTGCTCTTGACGATCCCGCTCTGCCTGGCGCTTCGGGCCTCGGTCGCCGAGCCCGCGCGCGCGTCTAGTTGACATCGGGGGGAGCGGCGGCGCTCCCCCCCGATACCCCCCACCGATTGCCCGCGCCGGCCTCGTTGACACCGGTTGCACGGGCGAAGCCCGCGCTCGAAGGTGGGCACTGCTCCGCGCGCGCTGCGCCGGCCAAGCCGGCGCTCGAAGGTCAGCGGAGGGCGAGCTCCATGAAGAGCGCGCCCGCGACCGGGTTCGTGGTGTACGGCGCGATCTCGACGAAGCCGAGCGCGCGGTAGAGCGCGATCGCCTCCTTCATGGACGGGAGCGTGTCGAGCCGCATGCGTGCATAGCCGATCGCCCGCGCCTCGGCGCTGACCGCCTCCGCGAGCTGGCGGCCTGCCCGACGCCCGCGGAACGCGGGACGCACGTAGAGGCGTTTCATCTCGCACACGGCGTCGGCGAGCGGGCGCAGCGCCACGCAGCCGGCCGGCGCGGCGCCGTCGAGCGAGAGCAGCAGCCGTCCGCGCGGCGGCGCGTAGGCGCCCGGCAGCCCGGCGAGCTCCTGCTCGAACCCCTGGAAGCACAGGTCGATGCCGAGCGAGCGCTCGTACTCTCGGAAGAGGGCGCGCGCCTCGGCGACGTGACCAGGGGTGAGGGCCTGAACGATCTCCATGCGCCGACCATGATAATCCGCGTGAGCTAGCCTGCGGCCATGAAGCAACCCGAGTCCACGCGCCTTGCGCGTACCGGGCAAAAGGGAAAGGGGCGTGTCGCCTGCACTTTCCGCTTGACAGCTCCTTGCGTAGGCAGTCGCCGCGTGTCGGCAGCACCTGGTGGATACCGCCCCAGCGGGCCACGGAAGCCCGGAGAAGGCATCGCGGATGCGCGTCCACGTCGACGCCCCGGCGCTCGCCGATCCCGATCAGCCCGGCCAGTCCGTCCTCGCGGATGGCACCCACGTTTCCGCAGAAACGTCGCGGCGCCTGGCGTGCGACGCGAGCCGGGTCGTGATGCGGCACGGTTGCGATG
>QHSA01000082.1 GCA_003220315.1 Candidatus Rokuibacteriota bacterium | reverse complement strand
GGCTTCTCCTGGTGACGATGGCCTCGGGGTACGCGGCATCTCTCGTCTACGAGCGACCTAGCGTCGTCGTCCCCGTTCAGGAGAGCGTCGCGCCCGGATTCGAGGCGGAGGCCACCCAGGGCGACCCCTGGGCGGACGCGTTGGCGGAGTCGGCACGCCTCAACGCTGTGGCGCGGCGCCGCGCCGAGTTCCGCGACTATTCGGTGACACAGAACGACGACGTCCGCTACTTCCTCGACCTCTTCACCCGCAGCCGACGCGAGGTCGTCGAGACGTGGATGGGCCGGTCCGGACGCTACCTCGCGATGATCCAGGAGGTCTTCCGGAGCCAAGGCCTGCCGACGGATCTCGCGTTCACGGCGATGATCGAGAGCGGCTTCGACCCGCGCGCCGTCTCCAACGCCCGCGCGAAAGGACTCTGGCAGTTCATGGCTCCCACCGCGCGCGGCTACGGGCTGCGCGTCGACCGATGGGTGGACGAGCGGCTCGATCCCGAGAAGTCCACCGTGGCCGCCGCGGCCTACCTGCGCGACCTGTACCGCCAGTTCGGCTCGTGGGAGCTCGCGCACGCGGCGTACAACGCGGGCGAGGGCAAGGTGATCCGGGCGATCCGGGTGACGGGCTCGTCGAACTTCTGGAACCTCACGCGCACGAAGCACCTGCGACGCGAGACCCGCGAGTATGTCCCCGCCATCCAGGCGGCGACGCTCATCGGCCGCGACCCGGACCAGTACGGGTTCGCGGTCGGCGGCGACCCGTGGGACGACACCGAGCGCGTGTCGGTCCCGCCCTCGACGGATCTCCGTCGCCTGGCCGCGGACGCCGGGCTTTCGCCCGAGATGCTGCGCGGACTGAATCCGACGCTCGTGCGTGGTATGACGCCGCCCGGAACACCCTGGGAGATCCGCGTCCCGCGCGGGACCAGCGAAGGGGTGATGGCTGCGCTGGCGCCGCGCCCCTGGATCGCCAGAGCCGACGCGCTCCGCCATCCCTAAGCCGGGCGCAAGATCGAGGCCCTCGTCTACTCGGTCTTGAGCGTGCCCGATCACCTCGCTCACGGCCCGGTCACCAGGTCGAGGTAGTCCTTGACGATCCGCGCGGTCGCTCCCCAGATCCTCTCGCCCCCGTACTCATAGAAGTACACGGGACGCACGACCCCGTCACGCGCCCAGTGCTCCACCCGGACGTTCGCGGGCTCGAGGAGCGCCGCGAGCGGCACCTCGATCACCTTCTCGATCTCCTCGCCGTCCGGTCGCCACACGACGGGCGCGCGGATCACGCCGACCCACGGCGTGATGACGAAGCGCGTGGCGAAGGTCTCCGTGTCGTCGAGCGCGCCGAGCGCCTCGACGGCCGTGCGCGAGAGGCCGACTTCCTCCTCGGACTCCCGCAGCGCGGCGGCGAGCAGCGACGCGTCGTCGGCGCTGACCGTGCCGCCCGGAAAGGCGATCTGACCGCGGTGGGTGCCGACGCGGTCGGTGCGCTTGGCGAAAACCATGTGCGGTCCGCCCCGCTCGACGAGCGGCACGAGCACGGCTGCCCGGACGAGCGGCCCCGGGTCGACGACCCGCCGCTGGCGCGCCGCGAGCCGCTCCCGGGTGCGCGTCACGAGCTCGTCGAGGGTCATCACGACATGAAGAAGCCGCCGTCCACGTTGAGCGCCTGGCCCGTGACCCCGGCGGACTCGGGCAGCGCCAGGAACACCGCGGCGTGGGCGATCTCCTCGGCTTCGATCATGCGCCGCTGCGGCACCAGGCGCTTGTAGTAGCGCTCGAAGATCTCGGTGCCCGACACCGGTCCCGCCTTGGTCGACTGCAGCGCGATGCCCATCCCGGCGCGCACGTAGCCCGGACAGATCGCGTTGACCGTGATCCCGGGGAACCCTTGCGCGCCGAGCTCCGCGGCGAGGGCGCGGGTGAGGCCGACGACGCCGTGCTTGGAGGCGGCGTAGGCGCTCACGAAGCCGTAGCCGCCCATCTTGCCGAGGATCGACGCGATCGTGATGATCCGCCCGCGCCCCTGGGCCATCATCTGCGGGAGCGCCGCGCGAATCGCCCGGTAGGTGCCGTTCAGGTTCACGTCGATGACGCGCGTCCACTCCTCCTCGTCCTGGTCGAGGAGCAGGCCGGAGAGGCCGAGGCCCGCGCAGGTCACGAGCACGTCCAGACCGCCGAACTCCCGCAGCGACCGCTCGGCGAGGACGCGCATGTCGGCCGAGCGGCTCACGTCCCCCCGCACGGCCACGGCGCGTCCCCCCGAGCGCCGGATCTCCGCGGCGGTCGCGTCGGCGGTCTCGGCGAGATCGGCGACGACGACGCCCGCGCCCTCGGCGGCGAAGGCGCGAGCGATCGCGCGGCCGATGCCGCCGCCCGCGCCCGTGACCACGACCGCGCGACC
Organism: Candidatus Rokuibacteriota bacterium; assembly: GCA_003220315.1. Classification (GTDB taxonomy): domain Bacteria; phylum Methylomirabilota; class Methylomirabilia; order Rokubacteriales; family CSP1-6; genus 20CM-2-70-11. Next base: position 9,226 of record QHSA01000082.1, on the reverse strand, counting down.
CTCGAGGCGCATCGCCGGATCAGGCGAAACGGACGGCGACCCCGCCGAGCCGCGTGAACGTGGCGCGCACGGTGTCGCCGGCCTTCGGGCGGAGCAGGGTCGAGACCGAGCCCGACATGACGAGTTCGCCCGCCCTGAGCGCGAGCCCGCGCCCGCCCAGGTGATTGGCGATCCACGCGAGCGAGTTCAGCGGATTGCCCATCACTTCCGCGGCGGCGTTTGTCGCGACGACCGCCCCGTTGAGCTCGTAGACGAGCCCCTCGACCGCGAGGTCCAGGTGGGCCACGTCCGTGAGCGGCGCGCCCACGACGATCGCGTTGGCGAAGACTCCGTCCGCGACGACGTCGGACGCGACGGGCTTGCCGCTCATGCGGAAGTCGACGAGCTCGAGCGCCGGCACGGCGCCCTCGACCGCCAGGAGGGCCCGCGCGGGCGTGACGCCCGGTCCGGCGAGGTCGTGCTTGAGCACGAACGCCACCTCCGCCTCGACGACGAGGCTCGCGAAGCGTGCGCTCGGGACCTCGGCGCGGTTCGGGAAGACCCCCGCGGCGAGGAGGAAGCCGCACACCGGCTCCTCGCACCCGTACGCCGTCTGGGCGGCCTTGTTGGTGAAGCCCGCCTTCCAGCCGATCACACGGTCGCCGCGGGCCACGAGGGCCTCGCGCAGGCGGTCCTGCACCGTGTAGGCCTCGGCCAGCGAGAGGCGCCGCCTCTCGCTCGGCGGCACGATCGCGCGGTGCTGCTCGCGCGCGGCGAGCAGCTCCTCGATCAGGGAATCGCTCATGCGAGCGCCATCCGCGCGAGCACCTCCGACATGACGGGACCCGCCTTGCCACGGATCACGAAATCGGCGCGCGCGTCGAGGGGCGTCGGCGCGAGGTTGACGATGACGAGCGTGGCGCCCCCGTGCTTGGTGTGGACCGGGATGGAGGCGGCGGGATACACGACGGGTCTCCTGGCGCCCTGGAACAACTCCGCGAGACGCGTGGCGTCACCGATCACGTGTGTGCTGAGGACCGTCGATGCCCACCAAGCCTACCACGTCCGGCAGCGTCGCAGCCAGACGACCGAGCCGACGAAGACGCACCCGCTTGTGACGAGCAGCGCCGCGTTCGGCCCTGCCCCGCCGACGGTGCCGACGAGCGCGGCCAGCATGGTGAAGAGGGCGTTGTTGATCACGTGGCACGCGATCGCGGGCAAGGCGCTCCCGGCGACCTCCGTGATCCAGCCGAGGTAGAGCCCGAGGACGAAGGCGAGCAGCGCGTGGATCCACTCGAGGTGCAGGAGCCCGAAGCCCGTGGCGGTGATGAGGACCGCGGCGACGGGCGGCATCCGCTGGCCGAGACGCGTCTGCATGTAGCCACGGAAGAACAGCTCCTCCGCCGAGCCCGCGAGGACGCCGATCACGAAGACCGCCAGGAACAGCTCCGGCCCGACCGCGTCGGCGAGCGCGCCCCGCATCGCAGCCAGCGTGCCCTTGTCGCCGAGCCCGGCGAGCATCGTGAGCGAGTCGAGGGACTGCCCGAGCGCGAGCATGCCGACGACCATCACCGCGAGCGCGCGTCCCGTCTCCCAGCCCGGCACCAGCCGCAGGAGCACCGGCTCGAGCGGCCGGTTGAAGAGCGCGACCGTGAAGAGGAGGGCCATCGAGGACGCGAGCCCGCCGGCGATCAGGCCCGGGAGCCCGTCGAAGAGCGCGGGATCGGGGACGTCCGGGTACATCGAGCGCAGGACACCCGCCGCCACGAGCGAGAGGGCCACGATCGCGACGAACGCCACGAGGTAGGCGGCGAAGACCGTCCAGAGGCGCGGCGGAGCGAGGGACCGCTCGTCCACGATGGGGCGGCCGCAGTCAGGCGAGCGCCGGGCGCCGCGTGATCCAGTCGGTCGCCCGCTCGTACGCGTGGCCGAGGCGAAGCACGGTCGCCTCGTCGAAGGGCCGACCGACGACCTGGAGCGCGAGCGGGCGGCCGTCCTCGGAGAAGCCGCACGGGACGGAGAGCGCGGGCAGCCCGAGCCCGTTGAAGGGACGCGTGAGGCGCGAGAACCGGCCCATCCGCATCACGACCTCGTCCACCGTCCCCGCCTTGACCGCGTCGAGCGCCGGCGCCGGCTCCGGGATGACGGGCGCCAGCAGCGCGTCCACCTCGGCGAAGACCTCGGCGACGAACGCGCGCGCATAGCGGGTGCGGAGGCGGAGGGCCTGGAGGTAGTCGTGCGCCGTGAGGTGGAAGCCGACCTCGAGCCGCGCCCGCACCGCCGGTTGGAGCTCGTGCGGCCGCTCGCGCGCGATCCGCGCGTGGACCGCGGCCGACTCCGCGCGCGCGATGACGTTCGACACGTCCACGACGGGCCGCGGGTCGGGGACGCGGACGCTCACGATCTCGGCGCCGAGCCCTTCGAGGATGCGCGCCGCGGCGCGGACGGCGGCGTCCACGGCGGCGTCGAGCCCGTCGAAGAAGTAATTCGCCGGGAGCCCCACGCGGAGGCCCTCGACCGGCGTGTCGAGCAGGCGCTCGTAGTACGGCACGCCTCGGCGGCTCGACGTCGCGTCGCGCGGGTCGTGGCCGGCGATGATGCCGAGCAGGAGCGCCGCGTCCGCGACGGTGCGCGTGAGCGGTCCTAGGTGGTCGAGCGACCACGAGAGCGGCATGACGCCCGCCCGGCTGACGCGCCCGTAGGTCGGCTTGAGCCCGACGACGCCGCAGCAGGCCGCGGGCAGTCTGATCGAGCCCCCCGTGTCGCTCCCGAGCGCGCCCAGCGCGAATCCAGCAGCCACGGCGGCCGCCGAGCCGCTCGACGAGCCGCCGGCGACGTGACCGGGGCACCACGGGTTCTGGACGTCGCCGTGGTGGGCGTTGTCGCCGAACGGCCCCAGCGCGAGCTCGGTCATGTTGAGCTTGCCGAGCGTCACGGCCCCCGCCTCGCGCAGGCGGTTCACCGCGGTGCATTCGTGCTCGGCCGAGAAGTACTCGGGCGTCGCCGTGCCACACGACGTCGGCAGCCCCCGGACGTGGCAGAGGTCCTTGTACGCGAGCGGCACGCCGTGGAACGGCCCGCGCGAGAGCCCGGCGGCCAGCTCCGCCTCGAGCTCCCGCGCGGTCGCGAGAGCGCCCTCCGCGTCCACGGTGATGAAGCTCCGGATCTTGGCGTCGAGCCGCGCGATGCGCTCCAGGCACTCGCGCGTCACCTCGACCGGCGAGACCTGGCGACCGGCGATCGCGCCGCCGAGCGTCGTGATCGTCCAGTCAGTCACGCTGCTCCCGCATGTCGGGGTCACTCTCGAGGACGACGGTGAACCCGGAGGGCTCCTCGGCCAGCGCGAGGTCAGCGGCGAGACGCTCGATCGCGGCCGCAAGGTCGGCGACGTCCACTCGTTCTCGACGACCGGGCTCGCTCATACGCGTGTGCGGGCGGAATGATAGCATTGGCGCGTGACCCGCGTCCTGGCTTCCACGGCGCTCTTCCTGCTCGCGACGCTCGGCGCGCGCGCCGCCGCCGAGCCCGCGTGCCCACCGACGCGCCCCGACATGCTCGGTCCGTTTTACGAGCCGAACTCCCCGGAGCGCTCGGTCACCGGTCGCGGGCTCGTCATCACGGGACGCGTCGCGTCGGCGAAGGGCTGCGCTCCTCTGCCCGGAGCCCAGCTCGAGTGGTGGTCGGCCAACCCGCGCGGCGACTACGACGCCGAGCACCGTGGGGCCCAGCGCGCGGACGGCACGGGGCGCTACCGCTACGAGACGGACCTCCCGGGCCGCTACCCCGGCCGGCCGCTCCACCTCCACGTCCGCGTGACCGCGCCCGGCCACAAGCCGCTCGTCACCCAGCTCTACCCGCGCCCTGGCCAGGCGGTCATGGAGGTGGAGTTTGTCCTGCCCGCCGATTGATTCTCTTTTGTAGCGGGGTCCGCGTGGACGGGACACTCTGTGGGTGGCCTGCTGTAGGAACGAGTTGGCTCCGTCCCATCAACATCAAGACGTGTAGCGTAGGCGCCACGCCATGAGGCTCAAGGACAGGGTCGCGCTCGTGACGGGCGCCGGACGCGGCATCGGCCAGGCGATCGCGCTCGCGTTCGCGCGCGAGGGCGCGAGGGTCGCCGTGACCGACATCGACCCGACGACCGCCCAGGCGACGGCGCGGCGGATCGGCCGGGCGAAGGCGCTCGCGCTCCAGATGGACGTGGCGGACGCCGGCTCGATCCGCGACGGCTTCGACGCGATCCATCGGGCCTGGGGCCGGATCGACGTCGCGGTGACCAACGCGGCCGTCGAGCCGATCGTCCCGTTTCTCGAGCTCTCCGAGGCGACGTGGGACCGCATCATCGACGTCAACCTCAAGGGCACGTTCCTGGTCGCCCAGGCCGCGGCGCGGCGCATGGTGCGACGCCGTCGGGGCGTCATCATCACGCTGTCGTCGGTGAACGCGGAGGTGGCGCGCCCCGAGTCGGCCGCCTACGCGGCGACCAAGGGCGGCGTGCGCCAGCTCACCAAGGCCATGGCGATCGCGCTGGCGCCCCACGGCATCCGGGTCAACGCGATCGGCCCGGGGACCGTCGTGACGGGCCTCACCCGCCATCTCCTGAAGAACCGCCGGTGGCGGGACGCGGTCTACGCCCGGACGCCGATGCAGCGGGTCGCCGAGCCCCGGGAGATCGCCGAGGTCGCCGTCTTCCTCGCCTCGGACGCTTCCTCCTACATGACCGGGTCCACCGTCTACGTGGACGGCGGGCGGCTCGCCCTCAACGGCCTCATGCCCCCGAAGGGAGCCACCGCGCTCCGTTCTCGGGCCATCTCCGGTCGCTCCGGTCTCGCGGACCCAGCGACAAAGCGCTCACGCTGATGGCCGTGCGCGCCGCGAACATCGGGCCGAAGGGCCGCCGGCGGCGCGCGCTGATGGGCGTCGCGACGCTCGCGGTCGGCGTCGTCGCCCTGGTCGTGTCCCTCATGAGCGGAGTGGATCGGGGCTGGCGTGTCGCGCTCGTGGTGCCGTTCTGGGCGGGCGCGCTCGGCCTCAGCCAGGCGCGCGCTCACACCTGAGTCACGCTCGCGGCGCGCGGGCGGCGCGATCTGGACGGCGGCGAGGAGCCCGTGGCGGACCCCTGGGTGGTCGCGCAACTCAAGCGGCAGGCGTACCAGATCCACGTGGAGTCCGTGCTCCTGGGGGCTGGCCTGACGGGCCTGGCGCTGCTGCTTCCCGGCGCGTGAACTCGGCGCGGGCTTCGCCTCCCTTCCGAAGCCTCCCCCGACGCGCGGCTAGCCGCGACGACGGAAGCTGTCGGCGGCCAGGAAGAACCGCTGAACCGTCGCGCGGATCTCTTTGACGTCGAGCGGCTTGCGCAGGACGGGCGTCCGGACGGTCGACAGGAGCTCGGCCGTCTCCGCACCCACCGCACCGCCGGTCATGAACATGACCCGGCGCGCCTGATCGGGGTTGCGACGCTCGAGCTCGCGATAGAAGGAGGGGCCGTCGAGCTCGGGCATCCGGATGTCGATCATCACCAGGTCGAAAGCCTCATTGGCGAGGAGTGCGAGCGCCTCGACGCCGTTCGCCGCGCTCGTCGCGCGGTAACCGTCGCTCGTCAGGATGTCCTCGAGCAGCTTGGCGAACATCGGATCGTCGTCGACGACCAGGACCGACTTCACGCGCACCACGCTAATACTTGGCTGCCGTGGCCGTCAACAATTACTCCGGAGCCTGGGATCAGGGAAAACCCCTATCCGGGGCGACGTCCTGTTCCGGCGACGATTGCGAGGCTAGTCCGACGACTTTCGGATGTCGATCATCGGCGCGAGGCTCGGCGCGGGCCGGGGGGCCATTTCGACGCGCTCGATCCGCGTCATGCGGTCGAGGATCTCCTGGATGCGGCGTCCCGCCTCGAGCGCCTTCTCCACCTTCACGGCGGCCTCGCCCTCGAGCTTGAGGAGGGCCAGGTTCGTGAGGACGCCGGTGAGCGGGTTGCTGATCTCGTGGGCCGCCGCGGCGGCGAGGTCGGCGATCGCGCGGAGCCGCATCGCCTTCCGCTCGGCTTCCTCGGCGCGCGCCCGGTCCGTGATGTCGATCGCCAGGCACTCCACGAAGCCTCCCGTCTCCCGGAGGTTGGCGAGCACGGTGAGGGGCGTGCCGTCACGCCGGCGCCACTGGAGCTCCTGGTTCGAGATGACGACGCCCGGGGCGAGCGAGGCGACGAGCTCTTGCCATCCCAACGGGTCGACGAAGAGCTCTCTCACGTCGAGCGCGCGGATCTCGCCAGCCGAACCCGCGCCGACGAGGCGGACGAAGGCCTCGCTGGATTCGACGATGCGCCCGCCGCGCTCGGCACGGAAGACGCCCGCGAGGTTCCGCTCGAAATGATAGCGGTACCGCTCCACCGAGGTTCTGAGGTCGTCGGTGAGCTTCGTGAGCTTGGCGGCCGAGTCCTCGGCCTTTCGACGCTCGTCCGCCTCGTGGCGCATCTCCGCCGCCACGGCCTCGGCGTGGCGCTGCGCCCGGAGCAGCCTCGCGTTGAGCATGCTGACCAGGAGCCCCACGCCGAGAAAGAGGATGAACCCCATCAAGTCGCCGGGCTCCCGGATGCCGAATCCGGGGGCTGGCGGCAGCCAGAAGTAATCCATGGCGAGCGCCGAGAGGAGCGTCGTGAGGAGGCCGGGGCCGAAGCCGCCGAACCAGGCGCTGAGCATCACGGCGGGGTAGAACGGCAGCAGGAGATGGCGCGGGTTCCAGTGGGGCGCCAGGATCAGAGTGGCGAGGACAGCCAACGCCGTCAGGACGATGGCGAGACTGTAGCGCCCGAAGAACGACGAAGGCCCGGAACCCATGCCCCCTCTGTACACGAGGATTCTAGCCCAGGCACGCCGGCGGGGGGGCGAGAAGATGCCGGGCCTGCTGACGCGCGTCGATCCGTGCGGCAACTACCAGTCGAAGTACGCGGACAGGGCGCCCAGCGTGAGTACCGCGAAGGCGACGACGACTCCGAGGTATCCGACGAACTCGGTCCAGCCCATGTCAGTTTCCGCGAGTGTTCTTCAATCGAACGACGAGGTCGGCGTAGGACGACTGCCTGATGACCTTGCTGAACTGGGCACGATAACTCGCCACGAGGCTCATCCCGCCGACCGCGACGTCGTACACCGCCCAGCGCTCGCCATCCTGAATCATCCGATACTCGAGCGGCATCTCTTTTCCGCTCCGACTTCCCATCACGGCCGCGACGGTCGCCCGGTCGCCGTCGACGGACTCGCCGGTGTACTGGATCGCCAGGCCGCCCTGCATGCCGGATTGCGACGACACCATCTGGGACATGTAGGCTCGCTGGAGGAGCGCCGCGAACAGCTGCACAAACTCGTCCTGCTCTGTCGGTGTCCGGACCTCCCACTCCCGTCCCATCGCGAGCCGCGCCGCCTCCCGGAAGTCGAAGCTCCCGTTCATCACGGTGTGGATCGCGCCCATGAGCTCCTGCGGTTTTTGCTGCAACTCAGGGTCGCCGAGCACACGATTCACCGCAGCGAACACGCCCCGGAGCGTCTCCGTGGGTGACTCCGCCCAGGCGTGGCCGCAGACGACCGCGACGAGAGCAAGCGCGACCATAGAAATTCTTCCAAGGTTTCCGACGATCCCTGACCAGCTCATGTGAGCCTCCGTGCCTTCCGGCCTTCCTACCTGTCTCACGACGCGCCCTCGTTGACGCTCCTTAGCGGGTGCAGGATCAATGCCACGCGTCGGCAGGTTCAACTACGCTGAAGGGGCGCGGGCTTCGCCCGGTGCCCTGCGCTGCAGCAGGACGGTAGCTGTCAGAGATGGCAGGCGGCTGATGCCAAGCCGGCTACGCCCGGGGGGCCCTCGAGAGGATTTCTACCAGGGGAGGGTGTTCCGGATGGCCGCACGGAAGTCTGAGGTCGACGCGCGCAGGACCGTGGGTGCTAGCCGCTCGCGAGCAATCGGTCAACGACCCGTCGGACCTCATCCAGATCGAAGGGCTTTTCCATGCAGGGGGCTCCCGTCGCCGCGAGAAAGCTCCGCTTCTCCGGGTCCAGGAGGTCCCCGGTGACGAAGATCAGCCGACGGCAGAGCTGGGGGAAGCGCCGCTCGAGGGCGCGGTAAAATTCGACGCCGTCCAGCACGGGCATCTTCGTGTCGGTCAGAATCAGGTCGTAGCCTCGGCGCTCGAGCATCTCCAGGCCCATCGCGCCGTTGGCCGCAATTTCGACCCGATGGCCGGCCCGCTGGAGCATCTCGGCCAGCACCGCGGCGATCTCGGACTCGTCGTCAACGACGAGGATGGACTTCGAGGTCATCGCCGACGGCGGCACGGCCGCCGCGGGCTCAACTGCCGCTGTCGGCGGCGCGACCACGGGCAGCTCGATGCGGAATCTCGCCCCGCGCCCCGGCTCGCTCGCGACCGTGATCGTCCCGCCGTGCTCCTCCACGATCCCTTGGCAGAGCGAGAGCCCGAGCCCGGTCCCCTGACCGCTCGGCTTTGTCGTGAAGAAGGGCTCGAAGATCCGTGCCCGGATCTCCGGCGGGATCCCTGACCCCGTGTCGCCGACCTCGAGCCAGACCCGATCACGCTCACGGTCGAACCGCGTCGTGAGCGTCAGCCGACGCGCAGACGTCACGCCGCGCATCGCGTGCTGGGCATTCACGATGAGATTCACCAGGACCTGGTGGAGCCGGTGGGCGTCTGCCCAGAGGGTCGGCAGGTCCTCGGTCACGTCGAGCACGACCTCCACGTTGCCCGTGCGCAGCTCGTACGCCAGCAGCTCGACCGCCTCCCGAGCCACGTCGTTGAGTCGGACCTCGCGGCGCTCGGGCGTGTGTTGGCGCGCGAGGGCAAGGAAGTTGCGGACGATGCGGACGCAGCGATCGGCGGCGGCGTGAATCTTCCGGGCGCGCTGCACCAGGGAGCCGCCCGCCTCACCCTCTCGAAGGAGGTGGGCCTGACCGATGACCACCGTGAGCGGGTTGTTCAGCTCGTGGGCGACGCCCGCCAGGAGCGAGCCCATCGTGGCGAGTTTCTCGGTCTGAACGAGCTGTTGGGTGCGCTCGCGTACGATCTCCTCGAGGCTCTCGTTGTGACGCGCGAGCTCTTGATGGAGCAGGCGTGTCTCGAGGAGGTTGCGGATCCGGAGAAGCACCTCGACCTGATCGAACGGCTTGGTCAGGAAGTCCTTCGCGCCGCTCTCGAGTGCCCGGCGCTTCGTCTCCATCGTGATGTCGGCCGTCAGCACCA
>QHSA01000158.1 GCA_003220315.1 Candidatus Rokuibacteriota bacterium | reverse complement strand
GCGGCGCACCCGCGCCTGCACGCCCTGAACGACGTTGCGCTCGAGCGTGATCTCGACCTCGTGGTGCTCGACGTCCCACCGGCTCACGGTCGCGAGCCAGCCGAACCGACGCCGCCGCTGGGGCACGACCTTGCGCCCCCGGTAGACCAGGATCCGCCGGTCGGGGGCGAGCGGCTCTTCGTGCTCCTCGTGGTCGGCGCCGCAGAGGCGGATCACCTCCTCGTACGTGGTGGAGCCCGGCGCGATGCGTCCCAGCGTCTCGCGCGAGACCACGGTGCCGGTCTGCCGCTCGACCGGCGCGCTGCGCGGGCTGATGTGGATCCGACCGGAGAGCCTCCCGCCCACGCGCTTGACGAGCATCGTCAGCAGCGGGCCGGCGAGGTTGCCGAGCACGAAGAAGATCATGGGGATCAGGACGGGCGCCCACGACTGCCACCCCGTGAAGTAGCCGAACTGCACCGTCAACACCTGCGGCGTCGCCCCCTGGGCGCGCTCGAGGAAGGCCGAGACGACCTGCGTGGACTCGAGGGTCTCGCTCATCCGGCGGGTGGCCGTGCCCGGGAAGACGTCCTGGATCTTGAGGTGCTCGGCGTGGGTGAAGTTGATGAGGAGCTGCGAGGGTTCGTCGGCGAGCCGGATGACGCGGTCGCGGTTCTCGAGGTAGAGCGGGAAGAGCGCCCGCCCCCGCACGTCGTTGAAGGCCAGCGAGATCGTGTAGCGGTGGCCCCAGAAGAGGTTCTCGACCCACGTGGCCGGCCTGGGCCGGACGAGCCGCGGCAGGCCCATCCCGAGGCGTATGAGCCACGTGCGGTTGGCGAGGAGGGGCGTCCACGGGATTCGCACGTACGTGGCGGGTGAGGTGAGCCCCAGCGGGCCGCCCTGGCGCACGAACGACACGAAGGGCGCACCGCCGGGGATGGGCTCCGGTTTCGTCTGCGGCCCGGTGCGGTACAGGCCCTGCGCGTAGAGCGGAAGGCGCCCGTCGCCGATCACGGAGTACCCGCGCGCCTCCACGTAGCGCGCGAGGTCCGGGTCGGGCTTGCCCTCGACCCTCAGGGTGTCGACCTCGTCGGGCCAGAGCAGGTAGAGATCCTGCTCGAGGTCGGTGGCGGACTTGGTCGGCGGGATCACGAGGCTCCACAGGACGTCGACCGCCGTGGTGCCGAGCGCGGGCGTGACGGTCGCGCGCACGAAGAGCGGCCCGATCGTGAAGTCGGGGTGCGGCCGCGTCGCGAGGAACACTTGCGCCCGCGCGGCGCCCGGGGTCGCCGCGAGCACGAGCCCGGCGAGGATCCAGGCCTTAGACCCTGACAGGCGTGAACTCTCGCGTGAAGTGGTCCTCGAGCGGCAGCTTCTTCTTGATGACGTCGTACTCGAGGAGCGTGCCCTGCATCACGCCGAGCGCGGCGACGTCGATGCGGCCGTCCACCGGGAGGAGCGGGCCGGAGATCCTGTGGGCGCGCAGGACCGCCTCGGGCGGCCAGCCGAGCTTCTTCGAGCAGATCTCGGCGGCGTCCCGCGGGCTCTCGCGCATGAGCTTGAGCGCGGTGAACAGTGCCCGCAGGCTCCGGCGGATCGGGTCGGCCTGGTGCTTGATGGCGTCCTCCGACGCGTACTGGATCTGGCTGATCCATTTTCCGGTGACCGCGTCGAAGCGGAGCAGCACCTTGGACTTGCCCTGGAGCTCGGTGACGGCGCCCCCGTCGCCCCACACGTAGGCGGCGATCTCCCGGCGCGCCAGCGCTGCGAGCTGGGCGTCGAGGCCGCCGAGGCCGACGATCTGCACGTCCTTGTCCGGGTCCCAGCCTTCTTTCTTGGCCAGCATGCGCGCGAAGATCCACGTCGTCGCACCGACGCGCGTGACGCCGATCGCCTTGCCCTTGAGGCCCGCGACCGACGAGACGTCGGGCGCGACGTTGAGGGTGAAGTGGTTGCCCTCGGTATGGGTCGCGACCATCTTGATCGGCGAGCCCGCTTCGCGGAAGACGAGGATGTCGGTGCTCCCGGTGATGCCGACCAGCACGTCGCCGCCCATGACCGCCTTGAGGAGGTCCGGGCCCCCACGGAAGGGGACGAACTCGGCCTCGAGCCCCTCGCGCGCGAAGAATCCGCGCTCGAGCGCCACGATGACCGGCCCCGCCATCGAGTAGTCGCCGAGCACGGCCGTGCCGATCTTCACGGCGGTCCCGCCCCGCGCCGGCCGTGGCGCTCCGGCGGCCGCGACCGCGGCGACCGTGCCGAGGAAGCGACGGCGGGAGATCGTCGTCATGGGCATGAGCCGGTCTCCTTGACTTTCGCGCGAGCCTTCCATACGTTAGGTCGCGCTTTCCATGGGCACCGCCTGCGTCACACGCACCGGCCGCGATCGTACATCGTCGTGAGCCGTTTCCACAATCCCGCCCCGGAGCCTCCGGTCACCTACGCGGTCGGGGAAGGGATCGCCTGGATCACGCTGAACCGCCCCGCGATGCTCAACGCGCTCAACACGGAGCTCGCCGCCGCGCTCGCCGAGCACGCGGAGGCCGCGGCCGCCGATCCCGCGGTCACGCTGGTCGTCGTCCGCGGGGCGGGCCGGGCGTTCTGCTCGGGCATGGATCGCACGGCGCTGGCGGCCGGATCCGTCGACGAGGCGTTCTACCGCCACTGGATCCGCGGGCTGAACTGCCTCGAGGACATGCCGAAGATCTCGATCGCCGTCCTGCACGGCTACGCGATCGGCGGTGGCCTCCAGCTGGCGCTCGCCTGCGACCTGCGCCTCGCCGCCGCCGACGCCGTGCTCGGCCTCGGCGCGACGCGGCACGGCCTCATTCCCGACGGCGCCGTGCTGCGCCTCGCGCGCGTCATCGGGCTCGGCCGGGCCAAGGAGCTCGCGCTGCTCAACGACGACGTGAGCCCGGCGGAGGCGCGCGCCATCGGCCTCGTCAACTGGGTGTGCCCGGCCGTCGACCTCGACCGCACGCTCCAGTCGATCGTCGCCAAGGCGCGCGCCGCCTCGCCGACCGCGGCCGCGCACACGAAGCGGCTCCTCCACGAGTCCTTCCACCGCGATCCGCGGGTTGTGATCGAAGACCTGGTGCGGGCGCAGAACGCGTGCATGGGCTCGTGGGAGATCGACGAGGCCAACCGCGCGTGGACGGAGAAGCGGGAGGCGGTCTTCTATCCCCCGCGGACGCCATGAGCCCCTACATCCTCGAGACCGAGGGGCTCACCAAGGAGTTCCGGGGCTTCGTCGCCGTCAAGGACGTGAGCCTCCGGGTGCGCGACGGCACGATCCACGCGCTCATCGGCCCGAACGGCGCGGGGAAGACGACGTGCTTCAATTTGTTGACACACTTCCTCACGCCGACCCGCGGGCGCATCCGTTTCAAGGGGCGCGACATCACGGGCTCGAGGCCCGCGGGCATCGCGCGGCTCGGCCTCGTCCGGTCGTTCCAGATCTCGGCGGTCTTCCCGCACCTCACCGTGCTGGAGAACGTGCGGCTCGCGCTCCAGCGCGCGCGGGGTCACTCGTTCGACTTCTGGCGCTCGGAGCGGGTCCTCGGCGAGCTCAACGGGCGCGCCCTCGAGCTCCTCGACGCGGTCGGCCTGGCGCAGCTCGCCGGGGCGATCGCGGTCGAGCTGCCGTACGGCCGCAAGCGCGCGCTCGAGATCGCGACGACGCTCGCGCTCGACCCGGAGATGATGCTGCTCGACGAACCCACCGCCGGCATGGCCCACGAGGACGTGGACCGGATCTCGGCGCTCGTCAAGCGCGTCGCCGCGAACCGTACCGTGCTCATGGTCGAGCACAACCTCAAGGTGGTGGAGAACCTGTCCGACACGATCACCGTGCTGGCGCGCGGCGAGATCCTGGCCGAGGGCGACTACGCCGCCGTCTCGAAGAACCCCGACGTGATCCAGGCGTACATGGGGGCGGGCGATGCCTGAGCCGCTCCTGACCGTGCGCGACCTGGAGGCCTGGTACGGCGAGTCGCACATCCTCCACGGGGTGGATCTCGAGGTGCGCACGGGCGAGGTCGTGACGCTGCTCGGCCGGAACGGCGCCGGCAAGACGACCACGCTCAAGTCCGTGATGGGGATCGTCGAGAGGCGCCGGGGCTCGGTCCGCTTCGGCGCCGCCGAGCTGATCCGTCTCCCCTCGAACCTCATCGCGCGGCTCGGCCTCGCGTTCTGCCCCGAGGAGCGCGGGATCTTCGCGAGCCTCAGCGTCGAGGAAAATCTCATGTTGCCGCCCGTGATCGGCTCGGGCGGGCTCGACCGCGGGGCGATCTTCGACCTGTTCCCCAACCTGCGCGAGCGCCTCCGGACCCAGGGCACCAAGCTGTCCGGCGGCGAGCAGCAGATGCTCGCGATCGGGCGCATCCTGCGAACCGGCGCGCGCCTGCTGCTGCTGGACGAGCCCACGGAAGGCCTCGCGCCGGTGATCGTCCAGCAGATCGGCGCGACGATCCGGCGCCTCAAGGCGGAGGGCTTCACCATCCTCCTCGTCGAGCAGAATTTCCGCTTCGCGTCGACGGTCGCCGACCGTCACTACGTGATGGAGCACGGGCGCGTCGTCGACATGATCCCGAACAGAGCGCTCGCGTCCCGCATGGACACGCTGCACGAGTACCTCGGGGTCTAGGCCCCGTCGGGACAGACCCGTGAAAGGAGCCCGCGCATGATCACCCTCCGCGTCCTCGCGCTGCTCGCGGCGGTCGCGCTGGCCGTCGGGCCGGCGCACGCCCAGATCTCCGACGGCGTCGTCAAGATCGGTGTCCTCAACGACCAGTCGGGCGCCTATGCCGACATCACCGGACCGGGCTCGGTCGTGGCGGCGCGGATGGCGGTGGAAGACTTCGGCGCCGCGAAGAAGGGTATGAAGGTCGAGATCGTCTTCGCCGATCACCAGAACAAGCCGGACGTCGGCTCCAGCATCGCGCGGCAGTGGTACGACACCGAGAAGGTGGACCTGATCATCGACGTGCCGACATCCTCGATCGCTCTGGCGATCAGCCAGATCACCCGGGACAAGCACAAGGCCTTCATCGTCTCCGGCGCGGCCGCGTCGGACCTCACGGGCAAGGCCTGCTCACCCAACACCGTCCACTGGACCTACGACACCTGGGCGCTCGCGAACGGCACCGGGTCGGCGATCGTGAAGACGGGCGGGGACACCTGGTTCTTCCTCACCGCCGACTATGCCTTCGGGCACGCGCTCGAGCGCGACGTCGAGGCCGTCGTGCTGAAATCGGGCGGCAAGGTCCTCGGCAAGGTCCGCCACCCGTTCCCGACCTCGGACTTCTCCTCGTTCCTCCTGCAGGCCCAGGCCTCCAAGGCCAAGATCATCGGCCTGGCCAACGCCGGCGCCGACACCATCAACGCCATCAAGCAGGGCGCGGAGTTCGGCATCGTGCGGGGCGGCCAGCAGTTCGCCGGCCTCCTCGTCTTCATCAGCGACGTGCACGCGCTCTCACTGGACAAGGCGCAGGGGCTGATCCTGACCGAGTCGTTCTACTGGGACCTGAACGACGCGACGCGCGCCTGGTCCCGGCGCTTCGCCGAGCGCCACCGCCAGGCCATGCCGACGATGGTCCAGGCGGGCGTGTACTCGGCGATCCTGCACTACCTCAAGGCGGTGGAGGCGCTCCGAAGCGACGACGGCCCGAGGGTCATCGCCAAGATGAAGGAGCTGCCCACCGACGACCCGCTCTTCGGCAAGGGGCGCGTCCGCGCCGACGGTCGGAAGATCCACCCGATGTACCTCTTCGAGGTGAAGAAGCCGGCGGAGTCGAAGGGGCCGTGGGATTACTACACGATGCGAGCGACGATCCCGGCGGACTCGGCGTTCCGGCCGCTGGACCAGGGGGACTGCCCGCTCGTGAAGAAGTAGGCGGCGGGAGGGTGGGCCGGGCGTGAGCGTCTTCGGCGTCCCCACCCAGGCGCTGTTCGGTCAGCTCCTGATCGGGCTGATCAACGGCGCCTTCTACGCCGTGCTGAGCCTGGGGCTCGCGGTCATCTTCGGTCTGCTCAACATCATCAACTTCGCCCACGGCGCCCAGTACATGATGGCGGCGTTCGTCGCCTACTTCCTCCTCCAGTGGGCGGGGCTCGGCTACTGGTGGGCGCTCCTGATCGCGCCACTCGCGGTGGGCGCGCTCGGCGTCGTCCTCGAGCGGACGATGCTGAAGCGGCTCTACCACCTCGACCACCTCTACGGGCTGTTGCTCACCTTCGGCGTCGCGCTCGTCATCCAGGGCGTGTTCCGCAACGCGTTCGGCTCCTCCGGCCTTCCCTACGCGATCCCGGCCGAGCTCACCGGGGGGTACAACCTGGGCTTCATGTTCCTCCCCACCTACCGGGCGTGGGTGGTCGTCTTCTCGCTCGTGGTGTGCCTCCTGACCTGGTACGTGATCGAGCGGACGAAGCTCGGCTCCTACCTGCGCGCCGCCACGGAGAACCCGGCGCTCGTCCAGGCCTTCGGCGTCAACGTGCCTCGGATGATCACGCTGACCTACGGATTCGGCGTCGGGCTGGCCGGGCTCGCGGGCGTGCTGGCGGCGCCGATCTACCAGGTCAACCCGCTCATGGGCGCCGATCTCATCATCGTCGTCTTCGCGGTGGTCGTGATCGGTGGGATGGGCTCGATCATGGGCTCGATCGTCACCGGCTTCGGTCTCGGGGTGGTCGAGGGATTCACCAAGGTCTTCTATCCGGAGGCATCCAACACCGTCATCTTCGTCATCATGGCCGTCGTGCTCCTGATCCGGCCCACCGGCCTCTTCGGGCGGAGCCAGTAGCGTGGCCACCGCGAAGGGCTACGTCTTCGTCGCTTTCGGCGTGATGGTCGCCCTTCTGGTCCTGGCACCCTTCTTCGTCTACCCGATCTTTCTCATGAAGGCGCTCTGCTTTGCGCTCTTCGCCTGCGCCTTCAACCTCCTGATCGGCTACGTGGGGCTCCTCTCCTTCGGCCACGCGGCCTTTCTCGGCTCGGCCGGCTACGCCTGCGCCCACGCGGCCAAGGTCTGGAGCTGGCCGCCCGAGCTCGCGATCGTCTTCGGCGCGGCGGTCGCCGCGGCGCTGGGCGTGGCCACCGGGGCCTTGGCCATCCGGAGCCGTGGCATCTACTTCGCGAACGTCACGCTCGCGTTCGCGCAGATGATCTACTTCTTCTCCGTCCAGGCGAAGTTCACCGGCGGCGAGGACGGCATCCAGGCCGTGCCCCGTGGCACGCTGCTCGGCGTCCTCGATCTCCAGAACACCCACACGATGTACTTCGCGGTGCTCGCGATCTTTCTCCTCGGGTTCCTCGTCGTCTACCGCGCGATCCACTCGCCGTTCGGCCAGGTGCTCAAGGCCATCCGCGAGAACGAGCCGCGCGCCATCTCGCTCGGCTATCGTGCCGAGCGGTACAAGCTGCTCGCCTTCGTCCTCTCGGCCGCGCTCAGCGGATTGGCCGGAGCCACCAAGGACATCGTGTTCCAGCTCGCCTCGCTCACCGACGTCCACTGGACGATGTCGGGCGAGGTCGTGCTGATGACGCTCCTGGGCGGGCTCGGCACCGTCTTCGGGCCCGTGGTGGGCGCGTTCGTCATGATCGGCCTCGAGCACTACCTCACGCAGATCGGCGCGTGGCTGACGATCGTGCAGGGTGCCATCTTCGTGGTGTGCGTGCTCACGTTCCGGAGGGGCGTGGTGGGCGAGCTGAGCCGCATCCTGCGCAAACCGCTGTAGCGGACGGAGGTCCCCGGTGACGTACACGGACATCCTCTACGCGAAGACGAACGGCGTCGCCTGGATCACGATCAACCGGCCGGAGGTGCGCAACGCCTTCCGCACGAAGACCGTCGCGGAGCTCACCGACGCGTTCCTCGACGCGCGCTGGGACCCGTCCGTCGGCGTCGTCGTGCTCACCGGGAGCGGCGACAAGGCGTTCTGCTCGGGTGGCGATCAGAAAGAGCGTGGGCAGGGCGGGTACGCCCCGGGCGCCGCAGGCCCGGCGGACGCGCGCCCGATGGACGTGGAAGCGCTGCACAGCGCCATCCGCCACATCCCGAAGCCCGTCATCGCCATGGTCAACGGCTTCGCCATCGGCGGCGGCCACGTCCTCCACCTCCTGTGCGACCTCTCGATCGCGTCGGACAACGCGGTCTTCGGCCAGACGGGGCCGCGCGTGGGGAGCGTCGACGCGGGCCACGGCGTAGGCTACCTCGCCCGCGTCGTCGGCGAGAAGAAGGCGCGGGAGATCTGGTACCTCTGCCGCCAGTACTCGGCGCAGGAGGCGCTCGCGATGGGGCTCGTGAACACGGTCGTGCCACTCAAGGACCTGCGCGCGGAGGTGGAGAAGTGGTGCGCCGAGCTGCTCGAGAAGAGCCCGACGGCGCTGGCGCTCGCCAAGCAATCGTTCAACATCGACTCCGAGCAGCGCGCCGGCGTGGCGCAGTTCGCCCATACCGCGCTCAACCTCTATTACCAGACCGAGGAGGCGATGGAGGGCCGGAACGCGTTCGTCGAGAAGCGTCCGGTCAACTTCAAGAAGTTCCGCCGGTAACTTCCTGTCCGGTCGGGGCTCGTTTCGGCTGACGATCCCACCCTCTGGGCCCTTTTTTACGGGAATCCCTGCCTCCGATATCGGGTGATCCACCGATTCAAACCCCTGGTGAAGTGCCGAGAATTGGTTCCGGAATTGGTTCCGGAAATAGTTCCGGAAACGGTTCCGGCCTATCACGAGGAGCTGGACGATGGGCAAGGGATTGAAAATCAGGCTCCTGCTCACGGTGGTGAGCGCCTTCCTGTGGCTGACCCAGCAGCCAGCCGCCGCGCAGCTGACTTCGACGGACGCATGGGGCCCGCTCTTTCAGGCGCGGCAACCCTACCCAGCGCCGAGCATGCCACCGCAGGTGGCCGACTCGGTCCGTCGCTGGAATGCGATCGCGATGAGCGCCAACGCGCTCGACCACACGCCGGTGGCGCCCGGCGAGAACCGGGTCTTTGGGGAGCAGTTAGGGCCGGCGCGAACGAGTCGGGCGTTCGCGATCGTCCACATCGCGGTCTTCGATGCGGTGAACGCGATCGCCGGCGGCTACCAGAGCTACACCGGTCTTCCCCCTGCCCCTTTCCGCACCTCCATGAAGGCCGCGATCGCCGAGGCGGCGCACGACACGCTGGTCGCGCTCTTCCCTTCGCAGGCGGCGAGCTTCGACTCGCGGCTCGCCGAAGACCTCGGCCAGATCTGGGATGGAGACGCAAAGACACGCGGGATCGATCTTGGGCACAGGGCCGCCGCTGCGATCCTCGCCCTCAGGGCCAACGATGGCTCGCAGTATGTCGAGCCTCGCGTCGGCGTCGATTTCATCACGAGTAACGAGCCGGGGAAGTGGCGCCAGGACCCGATCAGCCAAATCCCGCTCGCGCTGGGCGCATACTGGGGCCAGGTCAAGCCGTTTGTCCTGTGGTCGGCCGACCAGTTCCGGGCCCCGCCTCCACCGGCTCTGGCGAGCCTCCCGTATACGACCGCGTTCTACGAGGTGAAGCTCCTGGGCGGCGACGGCGTCGTCACACCGACAGTGCGAACCGGAGACCAGACGTTCACGGGGATCTACTGGGGCTACGACGGCACGCCGGGGTTGGGCACGCCGCCGAGACTGTACAACCAGATCACGGTGCACATCGCCGATCAAATGGGCTCGAATGCCGTCGAGCTCGCGCGGCTCTTGGCGCTGGTGAACGTGGCGATAGCCGACGCAGGGATCGCGATCTGGGAGTCGAAGTACTACTACCAGTTCTGGCGTCCGGTCACCGCCATCCGCGAGGCCGGCCCGCTCGGCGCCGACGATGGCAACGCGGCGACGATCGGGGATCCGACCTTCACGCCCCTCGGCGCGCCGGCCAGCAATCTCCACGGGCCGAACTTCACGCCGCCCTTCCCGGCCTATCCCTCAGGGCATGCCGGGTTCGGGGCCGCTCTCTTCCAAATCTTGCGCAACTTCTACGGGACCGACAACATCGCCTTCACCTTCGTGTCGGACGAATTCAACGGCATGACGCAAGACAACAAGGGGAACGTGCGCCCGCTCGCCCCGCGTAGCTTCTCGTCGCTCTCCGAGGCCGAGGAAGAGAACGGCCAGGGCCGCATCTACCTCGGTATCCACTGGGCCTTCGACAAGACCGAGGGTATCGCCCAGGGCCGGCGCGCGGGGGATTTCGTGTTCGGGAACGCTCTTGTGCCAGTGCCCTGACGAGCGCTCAGGGGGACAGAAGTGCCGGCCGTGACAGGCGGGTGTCCGCTTTCGTGACGCGCCGTCCCCCGGACGCTCGGCCGGCGCGTCGCGTTTTCGCCGCTGTTTCGCCAGCCTCCGGACCGGGGAGCTGCGGGCAGACCCTTGCGCCTGGCCGGGACGTGACGTTCTTCTAGTCCTGGCGCGTCGCTCCGGGTAAACTGCCGGCCGGCACATGGCCGGACCGATCGCGCGCTACTTCCGCTTCGCCGAGCGCTCCACGGACCTCGCCACCGAGCTCCGCGCGGGCCTGACCACGTACATGGTCATGGCCTACATCATCTTCGTGAACCCCAGCGTCCTCGGCCTGGTCGGCGTGCCCGGGCTCGAGGGCAAGGGGCTGCCGTTCGCCGCGACGCTGACCGCGACGTGCCTCACCGCGGGCGTGCTCTCCATCGCCATGGGGCTCGCGAGCAACTACCCGCTCGTCCTGGCACCGGGGATGGGGCTCAACGCGGTCGTGGCCTTCGAGCTGGTGGCGACCCGCGGGCTCACGTGGCCCCAGGCGATGACCGTGGTGTTCCTCGAGGGCGTGGCCATCACGCTCCTCGTGCTGACGCGGTTCCGCGAGACCGTGATGGACGCCGTCCCGCTGGGGCTCAAGCGGGCGATCGGCGTGGGCATCGGCCTGTTCATCGCGTTCATCGGCTTCTTCACGTCGGGGTTCGTGGTCAAGCCCCTGTCGGGACCGCTGCCCGTCGCGCTCGGCACCTTCGGCGGTCTGCCGGCCGTCGTGTTCGTCCTGGGCTTCATCCTGACCGCGTGGCTCATGGCGCGCCGCGTCCGGGGGGCGCTCCTGCTCGGGATCGTGCTCACCACGCTGCTCGCGATCGTCCTGAACGGCGCCCTCGCCTCCTGGCAGGGATTCTCGACGCCGGGCGCGGCCCGGATCCCGGCGGCGATCGTGGAGCCGCCGGACCTCTCGACCGTCGGCCGCCTCGACTTCGGTCTCGTCGCGCGGCTCGGCGTGGTCACCGCGGTCCTGGTGACCTTCTCGATCATGCTGAGCGACTTTTTCGACACGATGGGCACGATCATCGGCGTGGGCGGCAAGGCGGGTTTCCTCGACGCGCGCGGCCGGCTCCCCGGCGTCAACCGGGTGCTGCTGGTGGACTCGCTCGGCGCCGCCCTGGGCGGGCTCGCCAACGCGAGCAGCAACACGACCTACATCGAGTCCGCCGCGGGCGTCGCGGAAGGGGGCCGAACCGGCCTCCCGTCGGTCGTCGTGGGCGTCCTGTTCCTCCTGTCCATGTTCTTCTCGCCGCTCGCGAGCGTGATCCCCGCCCAGGCGACCGCCCCAGCGCTGATCCTCGTCGGCTTCTTCATGATGACGATCGCGCGGGAGATCCCCTGGGACGACTACGAGGAGGCGATCCCCGCGTTCGTGACGATGCTGACGATGCCGTTCACCTGGTCCATCACCAACGGGATCGGCGCGGGCTTCGTGACCTACAGCACGATCAAGGTGCTCAGCGGCAAGGGCCGGCAGGTCCACTGGATGGTCCACCTCGCGTCCGCGGCCTTCATCGTCTACTTCGCTCTGCCGCTGATCGAGAACGCGATGAAACGATAGGAGAGGGGAATGAACCGACGGGTCGGCTGTCTCACGGTGCTGGTGCTGCTGGTGGCGATGCCCGCGTGGGCGTACGACGGGATCGTCGAGAAGAAGACGTTCGCGATGCCCGCGTACGCGACCGTCGGCGGGACCACGATCAAGGGCGTCCGCGTCGGCTACGAGACCTACGGCACGCTCAACGCGGCCAGGGACAACGTGATCCTGGTCGCGCACTTCTATTCCGGCAACTCGCACGCCGCCGGCAAGTACGCCGCGAGCGACCCGGCGCCGGGCTACTGGGACGCGATCATCGGCTCCGGCAAGCCCGTCGACACGGACCGGTTCTTCGTCGTCAGCTCCGACACCCTCGTCAACCTCAACGTGAAGGACCCCAAGACGATCACCACCGGGCCCGCCTCCATCAATTCGGACACCGGCCGGCCGTACGGGATGAGCTTTCCGATCGTGACGATCCGTGACTTCGTGAACGTCCAGAAGGCGCTCCTCGACTCGCTCGGCATCAAGAAGCTCCACGCCGTGATGGGGGCGTCGATGGGCGCCCTCCAGAGCTTCGAGTGGGCGGCCGCCTACCCCGACATGGTGGAGCGCATCGTCCCCGTGATCGGCGCCGCCGAGCTCAACGCTTTCGGAATCGGGTGGCTGGGCGTCTGGGCCGCGCCCATCATGCTCGACCCGCGCTGGAACAAGGGCGACTACTACGGTCAGGAGGAGCCCGTCGAGGGTCTGGCGCTCGCGCTGAAGATCGTCACGCTGCACGCGAGACACTACGGCTGGGCGTCGGGCGCATTCGGACGGAAGTGGGCGGCGGCGGAGCGGGATCCGTCGAAGAGCTGGGACAACAAGTTCGCGATCGAGGACACGCTGGACAAGATCGCCCTGGCGCGGGCCCGAGCCTCGGACGCGAACTCGTTCCTCTACCTGGCCAAGGCGAACCAGCTCTTCGTCACGGGAGGGAAGGGGTCCCTGGAGGAGGGCTTGCGGGACGTCAAGGCGAGGGTGCTCCTCGTGCCCGCGAAATCGGACCTCCTGCTCTTCCCCGACTACTCCAGGCAGGCGATGGAGATTCTCAAACGGCACGGGAACCGGGTGCAGTACTTCGAGATCGAGGGCGAGGGCGGCCACCTCGACGGCGTGCTGTCGGTCGCCAAGGCGGGCGAGGCGATCCGCAAGTTCTTGAACGAGTGACGCGGCCGCGGCCGGGCATGGAGCCGCCCGTGGTGCCGACGCGCTGGAAGAGCGGGATGATCGAGGTGGGACCGCGGGTCTTCGCCTACGTCCAGGCGTCGGGCATCGACCCGGCGGGCGACACCGGCGTCTCCAACTCGGGACTCATCCTCGGCCGCGAGGGGAACGTGCTCGTGGACGCCCTGATGGTGCCGTCGATGACGCGGAGGCTCGTCGCGGCGATCAAGAAGACGACGCGCAAGCCGATCGCGACCCTCATCAACACCCACCACCACCTGGACCACACCGGCGGGAACCGCTTCTTTCCCGGCGCGACGCGCATCGCCTCCGAGAAGTGCCGCGAGGCGCTCGCACCGGGCTTCCCGCCCCTCCCGCTCCTGCGGCGCTTCATGCCGCGCTTCGCGCGCGAGTTCCCGCTGCTCCGGGTGGTGCTCCCGACGGTGACCTTCAAGGATCACCTCGTCATCCACGACGGTGACCGCGAGATCCAGCTCTGGCACCCGGGGTTCGCGGCGCACACGGTCGGGGACGCCGTCGCGTACCTGCCCCGGGAGCGGGTCCTGTTCGCGGGCGACATCGCCTTCCACTACGTGACCCCGCTCGCCTTCCAGGGCCACGTCGGCAACTGGATCAAGGCGGCCACCCGGCTCCTCGAGTACGACGCGGAGGTGATCGTGCCCGGCCACGGCCCCATCGGGACGAAGACGGAGCTCACCGCCATGCGCGACTACCTCGTGGCGGTCCGGCGGGAGGCGCGCAAGCGCTTCGACGCGGGCATGCGCGCCGAGGACGCCGCGGGCGACATCAAGCTCGGCGTCTACGCCTCGTGGAGCGACGCCGAGCGCATCCTGCCGAACGTGATGCGTTGCTACCAGGAGTGGAGGAACGAGCTCGACCAGCCCCTGGACCTGCCACGGATGCTCGACGGCATGGAGCGGCTCCGCGGCCGGGTGGCCGACCACACGTGTCTATGAAGGGGGCTCGGGCGAGGATCGATCGGGGAATCACCCGAGCACGAATCGTGGCGAGGAGCCGCGGCGCGTCGTAAGTTACCGTCATACCGACCCAAATGCCTTGACACCTGATAGCCTGTTGGCTACACTCTCGCAACTCGAATCCCGCCCTCCTGAAGTGGGCTCACGACCCTCGACGTCGAGGAGGCGAATTGGACAGGCAGCCGCTCGGACCCGACCGTGACACGTTTCCGAAGCTCGTCCGAGACAACGCCGAGCGCTTCGCATCCCGGGTCGCAATCCGTGAGAAAGACTACGGGATCTGGCAGTCCTACACCTGGCGCGACTACTTCGACCAGGCTCGGCTGATCGCCCTCGGCCTCGCGTCGCTCGGCTTCGCCCGGGGCGACAAGACCGCCATCATCGGCGACAACCGCCCGCAGCTCTACTGGGCCGTCATGGCCACCCAGGCCCTCGGCGGCGTGCCGGTCCCGATCTACCAGGACTCGGTCGAGAAGGAGATGCAGTACATCCTCGACCACGCGGAGGCCCGGTTCGCGGTGGTCGAGGACCAGGAGCAGGTGGACAAACTGCTGCACGTCAAGGCCCAGTGCCCGCGGCTCGAGTCCATCATCTACGACGACTCGCGCGGGATGCGCGGTTACAGCGAGCCCTCCCTCATGAGCCTCACCGAGCTCGCGGAGCGCGGCCGAAAGTTCGAGGTCGGCCACCCGGCCCATTTCGACGACGAGCTCGGCCGCGGCCGGGCGGACGACGTCGCCATCATCTGCTACACCTCGGGGACCACCGGCGTCCCCAAAGGCGCGATGCTCTCCCACCGGAACCTGAGCGTGACCGCGCGGAACGCCGCGGCGTTCGAGGGCCTCCAGAGCGACGAGGAGATCCTGTCGTACCTGCCGATGGCGTGGGTGGGCGACCACATCTTCTCGTATGCCCAGTCCATCGTGACGGGGTTCGCCATCAACTGCCCGGAGAGCGCCGCCACGGTCCTCCACGACTTGAAGGAGATCGGGCCGACCTACTTCTTCGCCCCGCCGAGGATCTGGGAGACCATCCTCACCAACGTGATGGTCCGCGTCGAGGACTGCGCCTGGCCGAAGCGCCGGCTGGTCGACTTCTTCCTCCGGCTCGCCCAGGCGATCGAGCAGGCGCGGCTCAACCGGGCGCCCGTGCCGGTCTGGCGCCGGCTCCTCGCTCCGCTCGGGCACCTCCTCGTCGGGGCCCCGCTCCGCGACAACCTCGGGATGCGGCGACTCCGCCGCGCCTACACCGCGGGCGAGGCGATCGGACCCGAGATCTTCGTCTTCTTCCGCGCGCTCGGGATCAACGTCAAGCAGATCTACGGCATGACCGAGGCGAGCGTGTTCATCACCGTCCAGAAGGACGACGACGTGCGGCTCGACACGGTGGGGATCCCCATCCCCGGCGTCGAGCTCCGGATCTCGCCCGAGGGCGAGGTGCTCTACCGGAGCCCCGGCGTCTTCCAGGGCTACTACAAGAACCCGGAGGCGACGCGCCAGACTCTCGAGGATGGCTGGGTGCGCTCGGGCGACGCGGGTGTCATCGATCACGACGGCCACCTCAAGATCGTCGACCGCGCCAAGGACGTGGGCCGTCTGGCCGACGGCACGCTCTTCGCGCCGAAGTACCTCGAGAACAAGCTCAAGTTCTCGCCGTACGTCAAGGAGGCCGTGTGCGTCGGACCGGACCGCCCGTACGTCGCCGCGCTGATCAACATCGATCTCGTCGCGGTCGGGAACTGGGCGGAGCGCGGCGGGATTGCATATACGAGCTACACGGACCTGTCACAGAAGCCGGAGGTCTACGACCTGGTCCGGCGGGAGGTGGAGCGGGTGAACCGGAGCCTCGCCGAGGACGAGGTCCTCCGGGGGGCCCGGATTCGAAAGTTCCTGATCCTCCACAAGGAGCTGGATCCGGACGACGAGGAGATCACCCGGACGCGCAAGGTGCGACGCGGATACATCGCCCAGAAGTACGCGGCCCTCATCGAGGCGCTGTACGGCGAGGGTGGGCACGTGGAGGTGGAGGCGAAGGTGACGTACGAGGATGGCCGGACCGGCACGATCCGTGCCGACGTGAGAATCCATGACGTCGTCGCCGGGCAGGGGGCCCGGTGACCGGAGCCCCCCCGGGGCCGCTCCTCGAGGTGCAGGGGGTCAGCGTCCGCTTCGGCGCGCTCGTCGCGCTGAGCCAGGTGAGCGTCGAGATCCGCCGCGGCTCGATCCTGGCCATCATCGGTCCCAACGGCGCCGGCAAGACGACCCTGCTCAACGTGATCAGCGGCTTCTACCACCCCTACGCGGGCCGAATCGTCTTCGACGGCAAGGACCGGACGAACCTCAGCCCGCCCGACGTCGCCGTCCTCGGCATCGCCCGAACCTTCCAAAACGTGGCCCTGTTCAAAGGCATGAGCGTGCTCGACAACCTCATGACGGGGCGGCTCCTCAAGACGCGGGGAAGCTTCCTGCTGGAGGCGCTCTACTGGGGCCCGGCCCGCCGTCAGGAGATCGAGCACCGCGCGTTCGTCGAGCGGATCATCGACTTCCTCGAGATCCAGGCGATCCGCAAGACCCCGGCCGGCCGATTGCCCTACGGGCTGCAGAAGCGCGTGGAGCTCGGGCGCGCGCTCGCCGCCGAGCCCCAGCTCCTCCTGCTCGACGAGCCGATGGCCGGCATGAACGTCGAGGAGAAGGAAGACATGTGCCGCTTCATCCTCGACGTCAACGCGGAGTTCGGCACGACGATCGCGCTCATCGAGCACGACATGGGCGTGGTCATGGACATCTCGGACCGCGTCGTGGTCCTCGACTACGGGCGCAAGATCGCCGACGGCCCGCCCGCCGAGGTCCGCAAGGACTCGGCCGTCCTCGACGCCTACCTCGGGGTGAGCCATGACTGAGCTCCTCTACGGGATCGCCATCGCACCGTTCAAGGACATGGTGGGCTCGCCGGCGTTCTTCGCGGAGGTGCTCATCGGGGGCGTCTTCGCGGGGCTCATGTACTCGCTCGTGGCGCTCGGCTTCGTGCTCATCTTCAAGGCCTCGGGCGTGTTCAACTTCGCTCAGGGCGTGATGGTCCTGTTCGCGGCGCTCACGCTGGTCGGCCTGCTGGAGCGGGGCGTGCCCGTCGTCGGGGCCCTCCTCGGGACGACCGCGGTGATGGTCGCGCTCGCCTGGGTCATCGAGCGCGTCGTGCTCCGCCCGCTCGTCAACCAGGAGCACATCATCCTGTTCATGGCGACGATCGGGCTGACCTTCTTCCTCGAGGGCTTCGGCGAGATGGTCTGGGGCGCCAACGTCAAGAAGCTCGACATCGGCATCCCCGACCGCTCGTTCATCGTCACCGGGGTCCAGATCAACCAGCTCGAGATGTTCGCCGCGCTGACGGCGGCCGTCCTCGTCGCGGTCCTCGGGGTCTTCTTCCAGCGCACCCGCGTCGGCCGGGCGCTCCGCGCCGTCGCCGACGACCATGAGGCCGCGCTCTCGATCGGCATCCCGCTCAAGACGATCTGGCTGATCGTCTGGTCCGTGGCGGGGATCGTCGCGATCGTCGCCGGGATCATGTGGGGGGCCAAGAGCGGCGTGCAGTTCAGCCTGTCGCTCGTCGCGCTCAAGGCGCTCCCCGTCCTGATCCTCGGCGGCTTCACCTCGGTGCCCGGCGCGGTCGTGGGGGGGCTGATCATCGGGGTGGGCGAGAAGGTGGGCGAGGTGTACTGGGGGCCGCTCGTCGGCGGCGCGATCGAGAACTGGTTCGCGTACGTGCTCGCGCTCGCGTTCCTCCTGGTCCGCCCGCAAGGACTCTTCGGGGAGAAGATCATTGAGAGGGTCTGAGGCGTGATCTACCGCGAAGCCGGCCAGTTCAAGACCAGCTACGCCAGCGACCAGGCGATCTTCCCGATCGCGCAGGACCGCTGGTTCGTCGGTCTCGCCACGCTCGCCGCGTTCGTCGTGCCGCCGCTGGCGGCCAGCGAGTACTGGCTCCAGGCGGTGCTGATCCCGCTCCTGATCTACTCGCTCGCGGCGATCGGGCTGAACCTCCTGACCGGCTACGCCGGACAGCTCTCGCTCGGCACCGGCGGCTTCATGGCCGTCGGAGCCTACGCGGCGTTCAAGCTGACGACCGCGTTCCCGTCGCTCAACATCATCGCCGTCTTCGTGCTCTCGGGGCTCGTCGCGGCGGGCGTCGGTCTCGTCTTCGGCATCCCGAGCCTCAGGATCAAGGGCTTCTACCTCGCCGTCGCGACGCTCGCGGCCCAGTTCTTCCTGGTGTGGCTCTTCAACAAGGTGCCGTGGTTCGTGAACTACGCCTCGTCGGGCACGATCACGGCACCGAACCGGACCGTGTTCGGGGTGATCGTCACCGGCCCGAACGCGACGGCGCCGGTGCGGTACGTGACGGCCCTCGCGCTGGTCGTCGTCTTCGCCCTCCTCGCCAAGAACCTGGTCCGCGGCCGGGTGGGCCGGTCGTGGATGGCGATCCGCGACCGGGACATCGCCGCGGAGATCATCGGGGTGCGGCCGCTCCGGACGAAGCTCCTCGCCTTCGGCATCAGCTCGTTCTACTGCGGGGTCGCCGGCGCGGAGCTCGTCTTCCTCTACTTCGGCAGCGCCGAGACGTTCGCCTTCGACATCACGCTGTCCTTCCTCGTCCTGTTCATGGTGATCATCGGCGGGCTCGGCTCGATCCTGGGATCGTTCCTCGGCGCGGCGTTCATCGTGCTGGTGCCGATCCTCCTGACGAACGCTCCCCAGTCCCTGGGCCTGCATTTGCCGGTCGCCCTGCAGAAACAGCTGGAGCTAATGGTGTTCGGTGGTCTCATCATCTTCTTCCTGATCGTGGAGCCGCGCGGGCTCGCGCGGCTCTGGCAGATCGCCAAGGAGAAACTGCGCCTGTGGCCCTTCCCCCACTAGGTGCGAGGAGGATTCCCATGAGCCTGAAGACGCTGTGGATCGGTGCGCTGGCGGCGGCGCTCATCGCCGGGCCGATGGCGGCGGCGGTACATGCCCAGCCCAAGGAGATGTTCGTCCCGCTCCTGGTCTACCGGACCGGACCCTTCGCCCCGAGCGGGATTCCGATCGCCAACGGGTTCGTCGACTACTTCACGCTCGTCAACGAGCGCGACGGCGGCGTCAACGGCGTCAAGCTCACCTGGGAGGAGTGCGAGACCCAGTACAAGACGGATCTCGGCGTCGAGTGCTACGAGAAGCTGAAGGGCAAGGGGCCGACCGGCGCGGCGCTGGTGAACCCGTACAGCACGGGCATCACCTACCAGCTCATCCCGAAGGCCGCGGTCGACAAGGTGCCGGTCTTCTCGATGGGCTACGGCATGACGGCGTCGGCGGACGGGCGCTGGTTCCCCTGGGTGTTCAACTTCCCGACGACCTACTGGAGCCAGGCCTCCGCCGTGATCCGGTACATGGCCCAGCAGGAGGGCGGGACCGAGAAGCTCCGGGGAAAGAAGATCGTCCACATCTTCCACAACAGTCCGTACGGCAAGGAGGCCAACCCGACGCTGGAGGAGCTCAGCCGTCGTCTCGGCTTCGAGCTGACGCTGCTCGCCGTGGACAGCCCCGGTCAGGAGCAGAAGGCCACGTGGCTCCAGGTCCGGCGCATCAATCCCAACTGGATCTTCCTGTCGGGCTGGGGCGTCATGAACCAGGTGGCGGTGAAGGAGGCGGCCGGGATCGGGTTCCCGATGGACCACTTCATCGGGAACTGGTGGTCGGCGAGCGACGCCGACGTGATCCCCGCGGGCGAGGGCGCCAAGGGCTACAAGGGCGCGACGTTCCACGCGCCGGGCACCGGCTTCAAGGTGCACGCGGACCTCTTCAAGTTCGTTTACGACAAGGGCAAAGGCGCCGGCAAGAAGGAGGGTGTCGGCGAGGTGCTCTATAACCGCGGCGTGGTGAACGCGATGCTCTCCGTCGAGGCGATCCGGACGGCGATGACGAAGCACGGCAACAAGCCCCTCACCGGCGCCGAGGTGCGCTGGGGGTTCGAGAACCTGAACCTCACCGAGCCGCGGCTCGAGCAGCTGGGCATGAAGGGCTTCACCCATCCCGTCAAGGTGACCTGCGAGGATCACGAGGGCGCCGGCCCGGTGATGTTCGAGCAGTGGGACGGCAAGAAGTGGAACATCGTGTCCGACTGGATCCCCGTGATGCGCGACGTGGTCCGGCCGAAGCTCGAGGCCGCGGCGGTCGAAGAGGGCAAGAAGCTCAGCTACACTGAGCGGGACTGCGCCAAGGAGAAGTAGGCGAGCGTGAGCGCCGTGCGCGACGACCCCCGGCCCCTGCTGTCGGTGAACAACATCGAGGTGATCTACGACCACGTGATCCTCGTGTTGAAGGGAGTCTCGCTGCGGGTCCCCGCGGGGGGCATCGTCGCCCTCCTCGGGGCCAACGGCGCCGGCAAGAGCACGACTCTGAAGGCGATCTCCGGGCTGCTCCGGACCGAGCGCGGCGACGTCACCAAGGGCACGATCGAGTGGGAGGGGCAGCCGATCCATCGGAAGGACCCGGCCGAGGTCGTCACGCGAGGAATCGTCCAGGTCATGGAGGGCCGGCACGTCTTCGAGCACCTGACCGTGGAGGAGAATCTCCTCACCGGCGGCTACACGCGGAAGAACGGCCACGCGGCGAAGCAGGACCTCGCGCTCGTGTATCGCTACTTTCCCCGGCTGGCGGAGCGACGCCTGGTCCGCGCCGGCTACGTCTCGGGCGGCGAGCAGCAAATGGTGGCGATCGGCCGCGCGCTCATGGCGCGGCCCAGGCTCATGCTGCTCGACGAGCCCTCGATGGGGCTCGCGCCGATGCTGGTGCACGAGATCTTCGAGATCGTGAGCCGGATGAACCGCGAGGCGGGGGTGGCCGTGCTGCTCGCCGAGCAGAACGCCACGATGGCGCTCCGGTTCGCGCAGTACGGGTACGTGATGGAGAACGGGCGCATCGTCCTCGACGGCGACGCCCGGACGATCGGCGAGAACGAGGATATCAAGGAGTTCTACCTCGGGCTCTCCGGCGTCGGGCAGCGGAAGAGCTATCGCGACGTGAAGCATTACCGCCGGCGCAAGCGGTGGCTGTCATGAATACTCGGAGGGGGGCGTAGCCCCCTCCGGGCATATGAGCGCGCTCGTCGAGATTCGCGGGGTCTCGAAGGCGTTCGGCGGGGTCCAGGCCGTGACGAAGGTGAGCCTCGATGTCCAGAAGGGCGAGATCTTCTCGGTGATCGGGCCCAACGGCGCCGGCAAGACGACCGTGCTCAACATGATCAGCGGCTTCTACCACCCCGACGCGGGCCGGATCGTCGTCGAGGGCACGGACATCTCGAGCTTCGCGGCGAGCCGCGTCGCGGCGCTCGGCTTCGCGCGCACCTTCCAGAACATCGCCCTGTTCAAGGGCATGACCGTGCTCGACAACCTGATGCTGGGCCGCCACGTCCACATGAAGGCCGGCGTGCTCAAGTCGTTCGTCTACTGGGGGCTGGCGCAGAAGGAGGAGGTCGCCCACCGCAGGCGTGTCGAGGACATCATCGACTTCCTCAAGATCCAGGACCTCCGCCGCCGACCGACGGGCTCGCTCGCGTACGGGCTGCAGAAGCGCGTCGAGCTCGGCCGGGCGCTCGCGCTCGACCCGAGAGTGCTCCTGCTCGACGAGCCGATGGGTGGCTGCAACCACGAGGAGAAAGAGGACATGGCGCGCTTCATCCTCGACGTCAACGAGGAGTGGGGGACGACCATCGTCCTCATCGAGCACGACATGGGCGTGGTCATGGACATCTCGGACCGCATCGCGGTCCTCGACATGGGCGCGAAGATCGCCGACGGCACGCCGGACGACGTGCGGGCCGATCCGCGGGTGATCAAGGCGTACCTCGGTGAGACCAAGGGCTCGCCCGACGGAGGGGAACGTGGCTGAGCTGGTGACGCTCCCGCGCCTCCTGGGGAAGAACGCCCGCGACCTGCGCGGGCGCCCGGCCATCCGCGAGAAGGACCGTGGGATCTGGCAGACATGGACGTGGGGACAGTACCACGCCGAAGTGCGGGCCTTCGCGCTCGGGCTCGCGGCGCTCGGCTTCGCGCGGGGCGAGCGCCTCTCGGTGATCGGCGACAACCGGCCGCGCCTCTACTGGGCCCAGGTCGCCGCGCAGGCGCTCGGCGGCGTCTCCGTGCCGGTCTACCAGGACTCGATCGCCAAGGAGCTCGCTTTCGTCTGGACCCACGCGGAGTGCGCCGTGATCGTCGCCGAGGACCAGGAGCAGGTGGACAAAATCCTGGCGCTCCGGGACGAGCTGTCCGGGCTTCGCCTCGTCGTCTACGACGACCCGCGCGGCATGCTGCACTACCGCTACGACTGGCTCAAGTCGTTCGAGGAGGTCCAGGAGCTCGGCCGGAAGTTCGGCGCGGAGCACCCGGGCCGCTTCGAGGCCGAAGTCGAGCGGGGTCGACCCGACGATGTCGCGTTCATCTGCTACACCTCGGGGACGACGGGAGACCCGAAGGGCGCGATGCTCACCCACGGCAACGCGGTCGAGACGGCCCGCATCGCCGCAGGGGCCGAGGAGTTTCGCGTCGACGACGACTACCTCGCGTATCTGCCGATGGCGTGGGTGGGCGACGCGTTCTACACGCTCATCATGAGCCTCTACGTCGGGTTCGCGTGCAACTGCCCCGAGAGCCCCGAGACGGTCCAGCGCGACCTGCGTGAGCTCGGACCGACACTCGTGCTCGCGCCGCCCCGCATCTGGGAAAACATCCTGACCGGGGTGCAGGTCAAGGCGGCCGATGCCCCGTGGCTCAAGCGCCGGGTCTTCGAGGCCTTCCGGGCCGCGGCCGAGCGCGCCGAGATCCTCCGCGGCGACGGCAAGCCCGTGCCGCTCGGACTGCGTCTGGCCGTGGCCCTCGGCGAGGTCTTCGTCTACGGGCCGGTCCGCGACCAGCTCGGCCTGCGGCGCGCGCGCTGGGCGCTGACGGGCGGCGCGCCGCTCGGGCCCGACACGTTCCGGTTCTTTCGATCGATCGGCGTGAATCTCAAGCAGGTGTACGGCTCCACCGAGACGACCGGTCTCGTCTCGCTCCAGCCGAGCACCGAGGCCAACCCGACGACGGCCGGGCGCCCGTGCCCGGGCATCGACGTCCGGATCGCCGAGCGCGGCGAAGTGCTCGTGCGGGGCGCCGGGATCTTCAAGGGTTATCTCAAGAACGAGGCGGCCACCCGCGAGGTCATCGACGGGGAGGGTTGGTTCCACACGGGCGACGCCGGCTTCGTCGACCCGCGCGGGCACCTCGTCATCATCGACCGGGCCAAGGACGTCGGCGCGCTGGCCGACGGGACGCCGTTCGCTCCCCAGTTCATCGAGAACAAGCTCAAGTTCAGCCCCTACGTCCGCGAGGCGGTCGCGTTCGGCGGTGAGCGCGCGTTCGTCGCGGCGATGATCGCGATCGACCCGAACACCGTGGGCAACTGGGCGGAGCGGCGCGGGCTCCCGTACACGAGCTACACGGACCTCTCCCAGAAGCCCGAGGTGCGCGCGCTGATCCGGGAGGAGATCCGTAAGTGCAACGCCACGCTGCCGGACGCGACCAGAGTCCGGCGGTTCCTGCTGCTCACCAAAGACCTCGACGCCGACGACGCCGAAGTCACCCGCACCCGAAAGGTCCGCCGGCGGTACGTCGCGGAGAAGTACGCGGCCGTCGTCGACGCCTTCTACTCGGGCGGGGACGCGGTCGAGCTGACGACCATGATCACCTACGAGGATGGCCGGCAGGCCGCGCTCCGGTCGCGCGTACGCGTGGAGGACGTCGAAGGGGCGGTCGCGCATGCTTGAGGTCGACGGGCGGTTCTTCGTGCTCCTGATGTCCAACGGGATCCTCATCGGGCTCATGTACTCGCTGATCGCGCTCGGGTTCGTCCTCGTCTACAAGGCGACCGACGCGATTAACTTCGCCCAGGGTGAGTTCGTCATGATCGCGGGCTTCGTCGTCGCCGTCTGCCTGGTCGCCTACGGCGCCCCGCTCTGGCTCGCGGTGTCCGCGGGCCTCCTGGGGATGGTCGGGTTCGGATTCGGGCTCGAACGCGTGATGCTTCGGCGCCTCATCGGGCGGCCCATCATCGCCGTCGTCATGGCGACGATCGGTCTCGCCGCCATCCTGCGCGGCGTGGGCCCGCTCACGTGGGGGGCGGAGACGAAGCCGCTGGCGCTTCCGATCAGCGACGAGCCGTTCATCGTCGGCCCCCTGTTCATCCCGCCGATCCAGCTCCTCGGCGCGTCGGTCAGCCTCGTCTTCCTCGGGGTCTTCGGCTGGTTCTTCCTGAAGTCGCGCAAGGGGATCGCGATGCGCGCGGTCGCCGACAGCCAGCAAGTGGCGATGGCGATGGGGATCAACGTCGAGCGGTACTTCGCGCTCGCGTGGGCGATGACGGGGGTCGTCTCGGCCCTGGGCGGGGTGATCTGGGGCAGCATGCTCGGCGTCGATGTGCATCTCTCGCTCGTGGGCTTCAAGGTCTTCCCGGTCGTGATCCTGGGCGGGCTCGACTCGATCCCGGGGGCGATCCTCGGTGGGCTGATCGTCGGCGTCGTGGAGAACGTGGCCGCGGGCTACGTTGATCCGTACGTCGGCGGCGGGACGAAGGACTTCGCGCCGTACGTCCTGATGATCCTGGCGCTGATGATTCGGCCCTACGGCATCTTCGGCAAGAAGATCATCGAACGCGTATGAGCCAGTTCACGGCCTCGACCACGCGGGGGCCCTGGAGGGTGGGGGGTAGGGAGACCCGTTCCCGCCGCGTCGCCTGCGGACCTCGCGCGCCCGGGTGGAGCCCAGCCGCGACGGGCCATGCGCGCGCGTGCCGCGTGGTCGACTCACCCCCCACCCTCCAGGGCCCCCGCGTGGCGAGCCCGTGGAGTCGCGCATGATTCACCGCGAGTGCGGGGTGCTCAAGACGACG
This sequence comes from Candidatus Rokuibacteriota bacterium, assembly GCA_003220315.1. Taxonomy (GTDB): domain Bacteria; phylum Methylomirabilota; class Methylomirabilia; order Rokubacteriales; family CSP1-6; genus 20CM-2-70-11. The sequence goes on along the minus strand of QHSA01000158.1, from coordinate 22,175 downwards.
TACGAGGCCGACATGGCCCTGTATCCCTTGCCCATCGCCCGCTGGACGGTCGCGGCGCTTGCCGTCCTCTTTCTCCTCGTGCTGCCGTTCAGCGTTCACGAGTACTACCTGTCGATCGTCAACCTGGTCGCGATCGCCGTCGTCGGCGCGCTCGGGCTCAACATCCTCGTCGGGTACACGGGCCAGATCTCCATCGGCCACGGGGCCTTCATGTCGGTCGGGGCCTACACGGCCGCGAACTTCGCGGTCCGTCTCGGCGCGCCGTTCTGGCTCGCGCTGCCGCTCGGCGGCGTCATGGCCGCCATCATCGGCGCGATCGTCGGCATCCCCTCGCTGCGGATCAAGGGGCTCTACCTGGCGATCGCCACGCTCGCGGGCCAGCTCATCATCGAGTGGACCATCAACCACGTCACGTGGATCTCGGGCGGCGTCCAGGCGTCGATCGAGATGCCGCGACCGTCGTTCCTCGGCCTGACGATCGCGTCGCAGCGCGAGATGTACTTCTTCCTGATGTTCTTCGTCGTGGCGGCACTCGTCGGGACCCTGAACCTGATGCGGAGCCGGATCGGCCGGGCGTTCATCGCGATCCGCGACCACGACATCGCCGCCGAGATCATCGGGATCAACATCTTCCGCTACAAGCTCCTGGCGTTCGCGATCTCGTCGTTCTACGCGGGCGTGACCGGCGTCCTCTACACGTACTACCTCGGGATCGCGAACTACGAGCAGTTCCAGATCACGGTCTCGATCGACTACCTGGCGATGATCATCATCGGCGGCCTGGGCTCGGTGCTCGGCTCGGTCTTCGGCGCGATCTTCGTGACGCTGCTGCCGATCGCCATCCGATACGCGATGGAGGCACTCGGCGGCCTCGTGTTCTCCCAGGCGTCGGTCCTGAACATCATCCCGAACCTCCGCCTCATCCTCTTCGGAGCGCTGATCATCTTCTTTCTGGTCGTCGAGCCCGAGGGGCTCAACCGTCTCTGGCGGAACATCCGGAACTACTTCCGTGTCTGGCCCTTCGCGTACTGAGCGCGTGGGTAAAAGGAGACAAGCGATGCGACGGAGCTTCCCGCGGTTGATCGGAGCGGCGGTGGCCGTCTGGACGACGCTCGCGAGCGTGGCCTCCGCGACGGCGAGTCACGAGATCGTCATGGGCTTCCTGTGCGACCGGACCGGGGCGACGCAGACCGTCGGCGTCAACATGTGCCCGGGCGCTCAGGACTACGTCCGCCTCGTCAACGCCAAGGGCGGCGTCGAGGGGCACAAGATCAGGCTGATCGAGATCGATCACGAGTACAAGGTGCCGCCCGCGGTGGAGGCGTACGAGCGCTACAAGAAGGAGGGCGCCGTGGTGATCGCCGTCTACGGCACGCCGATCGTCTACGCCTTGACGCAGCGGCTGACGGAGGATCGGATCCCGGGCACGACGCCCGGCTTCGGTCGCGGCGACGCCACGGACGGGACCCGCTACCCGTACATCTTCCCGATCGCGGCCACCTACTGGTCGCAGGGCGCGGCGGCCGTGGACTTCGCGCGGAAGCAACTCGGCGGCCTCAAGGGCAAGAAAATCGCCTACATCTTCTACGACAACCCGGCGGGCCGCGAGCCCATTCCGGTGATCGAAGATCTGTCGGCGCAGGAGGGGTTCCAGCTCAAGACGTTCGCCGTCCCGCCGCCCGGCGTGGAGATGGGCGCCCAGGTGCTGGACATCGCCCAGCGTTACCACGCGGACTTCGTCATCGCCCACCTGTTCGGCCGGTCGCCGTCGGTGTCGATCAAGGAGTTCAAGCGCGTGGGGTATCCGCTCCGCAAGGTCGTGTCGTTCGTGTGGGGCTCGGCCGAGGCGGATGTCGAGGCCGCGGGCGGCTGGTCCGCGGCCGAGGGCTACCACGTCATGCAGTTCGCAGGCGTGGGGACGGACTACCCCGTCCTGAACGAGATCCGTGAGATGTACAAGAAGGAGGGCAAGCCGGCGCCGAAGGAGATGGCGTCGACGGTCTACTACAACCGCGGCGTCGTGTGGGCGGCCGTCCAGGTCGAGGCGGTGCGGAACGCGCTCAAGGCCAAGCCCGACGGGAGGATCACCGGCGAGGACGTGAAGAAAGGGTTTGAGAAGATCGCGAGCTTCACGCTGGGCGGACTCGTGCCGCCGCTCAAGATCACGCCGAATGACCACGAGGGCGGCGGGCTGGTCCAGATCTATCAGGTCAAGGGCGGGCAGTTCGCGAAGGTGACCGACTGGTTCAGTGCCTACAACGATGTGGTCGGCAAGCACATCAAGGCGGCGAGCGCGAAGAAGTAGCCGCCGGCACGCTCGGCGGCCCCAATCGCGTCGACGCTTGAGGAGGATGGCCATGCAGCGACATGTGGGGATCTTCATGACGGTGGTGGTCCTCGCCCTGACACTCACGGGTGTGGGATCCGTCCAGGCGAGCCACGACATCGTCCTCGGCTTCCAGTGCGACCGGACGGGGGCGACCCAGACGGTCGGCGTCGTGATCTGTCCCGGGTACCACGACTACGTCAACCTCGTGAACGCCAATGGCGGCGTGATGGGGCACAGGCTCCGGGTCGACGAAGTCGATCACGAGTACAAGGTGCCGGCGGCCATGGAGTCGTACGAGCGCTTCAAGAAGGCGGGGGCGGTCGTCATCGGCGTCTACGGCACCCCGCAGATCTACGCGCTGACCCAGAAGCTGACGGAGGACCGGATCCCCGGCACCTCACCCGGCTTCGGGAAGGCCGCCGCCGCCGACGGCAGCCGGTACCCATACATCTTTCCGATCGCCGCGACGTACTGGTCTCAGGCCACTGCGGCCGTGAAGTTCGTCAAGGACCAGCTCGGCGGCAGCCTCAAGGGCAAGAAGATCGGCTTCCTCTTCTACGACAACCCGGCGGGCCGTGAGCCGATCCCGATCCTCGAAGACCTCTCGGTCAAGGAAGGCTTCCAGCTCAAGACCTTCGCCGTGCCACCGCCCGGCGTGGAGATGGGCGCTCAGGTGCTCGACATCGCCCAGCGTTATCGCGCCGACTTCCTGATCGCCCACCTCTTCGGGCGCTCACCGTCGGTGTCGATCAAGGAGCTCAAGCGGGTCGGCTTCCCGCTCCGAAAGGTCGTCTCGTTCGTCTGGGGTGCCGCCGAGGCCGACATCGAGGCGGCCGGCGGCTACGCCCTCGCCGACGGCTATTACGGGCTGCAGTTTGCCGGCGTGGGGCAGGACTTCCCGGTCATCAACGAGATCCGCGAGATGTACAAGAAGCAAGGCAAGGAAGCCCCGAAGGAGATGGCGTCGACGGTGTACTACAACCGGGGTGTCCTCATCGCCGCGCTCCACGTGGAGGCCATCCGGAACGCCTTGAAGGCGCGGCCGGACGGCAAGATCACCGGCGAGGACGTGAAGAAGGGATTCGAGCAGATCAAAGGCTTCACCCTGGGAGGCCTGGTGCCGCCGCTCGAGGTCACGGCCACGGACCACGAAGGCGGAGGCCTGGTGCAGGTCTGGCAGGTGAGGGGCGGCAAGTGGGCGAGGGTCACGGACTGGTTCAAGGCCTATCCCGAGGTGGTGGCCAAGGCCATCAAGGAGGCGAAGTAGCCGACCCGGGCTTCTGCACATGCTGAGCCTCAACAACATCGAGGTCATCTACGACGACGTGATCCTCGTGCTGAAGGGGGTGTCGCTCTCGGTTCGCGAGGGCGGGATCACGACCCTGCTCGGCGCCAACGGCGCCGGGAAGAGCACAACGCTGAAGGCGATCTCGGGGCTCCTGCGGGCCGAGCGCGGCGAGGTCACGAAGGGCTCGATCGAGTTCAAGGGGGAGCGGATCGACCGGCTGGCGCCCCACGAGATCGTGCGGCGCGGGATCGTCCAGGTGTTCGAAGGGCGTCGCGTCTTCGAGCACCTCACCACCGAGGAGAACCTGATCGCCGGGGCGCACGTCCAGCCAGACCGGCGACTGGTGCAGGACGCGATCGTGCGCGTGTACGAGTACTTCCCGCGGCTCCGTGAGCGACGCTCGGTCCAGGCGGGATACCTCTCCGGCGGCGAGCAGCAGATGCTCGTCATCGGGCGCGCGCTCATGGCCAAGCCGCACGTCATGCTGCTCGACGAGCCCTCGCTCGGGCTCGCGCCGATGCTCGTCGAGGAGATCTTCGCCATCGTCCGGGAAATGAACCGCCGGGAGAAACTGACGGTGCTCCTGGTCGAGCAGAACGCGGCGCTCGCGCTGCAGATCGCCGAGCACGGCTACGTCATGGAGAACGGGCGCCTCGTGCTCGACGGGCCCGCCGCCGCGCTCAGGGAGAACGCGGACATCAAGGAGTTTTACCTGGGGCTGACCGAGGTCGGCGCCAGGAAATCGTACCGCGACGTCAAGCACTACAAACGCCGCAAACGCTGGCTCTCGTAGGAGGATCGCACTCGATGAGACGGACACGGACGGTCGGAGGACGCGTCGCACTCCTGCTGCTGCTGGTGATGGGCGTCGGCGCTTGCGCCACGATGGGGGAGCAACCGCCCTCGCTCTACAAGCGGCTCGGCGGCCGTGATGGGATCGCGCTGGTCGTCGACGACTTCGTCGCGAACATGGTCGCCGACCCCCGCGTGAACGCCCGCTTTCAAGGCATGCAGCCTCCCGCGGTGTTCAGGCTGAAGTCGAACCTCTCGGATCAGATCTGCGACGCGGCGGGAGGGCCGTGCTCGTACCTCGGACGCGACATGAAGACGACGCACCAGGGCATGAACGTCAGCGAGGTGGAGTGGAACGCGACCGTCGAGAATCTGACCAAAGCGCTCGACAAGCACGGTGTCGGCGCGAGGGAGAAGAGCGAGCTGCTCGGTCTGCTGGGCCCGATGAAGGGCGAGATCGTCGGGCAGTGAGCCGACCGCGCCAGGGGCGACGGCGTATAGACTCGCCTCGCACGGTGGGGCCCCAGCCCCACGACGTGCTGCGGCTCGCACCACCATGAACATGGACGTGCACGGATTCACGGTCTACGACATGATCGCCCGTGGCGCGTTCGTGTACGGCGACGCGCCGGCCATCCTCCACGGCGACCGGGAGCTGTCCTTCCGGGAGTTTCGGCGCCAGGTGGACGCCCTCGCCGGAGGCCTCCTAGCCCTGGGCATCGGCAAGGGCGAGCGCATCTGCATCCTGGCGCAGAACGATCCCGCCTACCTCGAGCTGTACGGCGCCTGCGCGCGGCAGGGCATCGTCGCCTACCCCGTCAACTGGCGGCTGACCGCGCAGGAAGTGGCGCGCGTCGTGGAGCGCGCCGCGCCCCGGATGATGGTGGTCGACGCCGCCACGCTCCCCGTGGTGGCCGGCTGGCCGGAGGCGAAGCCCGCGGTCGCGCACTGGTACCAGTTCGGCGAGGCCGGAGGGCCAGGCTTCGAGCCCTTCGCCGCGCTGTACCGACGGGCCAGCGTCCCGCCCGCGCCCGAGGTGTCGCCCGACGACCCGTTTGCAGTCATTTCGACGGCGGCAGTGGACGTCATCCCGCGCGGCGCGGCGCTCACTCACAGGAACGTCATCATGGCAAACCTCACGGCCATGGCCTCGATCGGCTACACCCCCGCGGATCGCTATCTGCTGGCGCTGCCGCTGTTCCACATCACCGCGCTGGGGGGCGCGCTGGCGCACATGCACGCCGGCGCTGCCAGCGTGCTGGTGGCGCGGTTCGACGCGGAGGAGGCGGTGCGGCTGATCGACCGCCACGGCATCACCCACGTCTCGGACTTTCCCCCCGTGCTGACCACTCTGCTGGATGCGGCGGGGAAGCTCGGCAGCCGGCTCGAGAGCCTCAAGCACGTCTCCGGCCTCGACGCACCCCAGACCATCCAACGCCTGCACGAACAGACCCGGGCGCAGTTCTGGACCGGCTTCGGACAGTCGGAAACCAGCGGGTTCGTCACCCTGCAGCGCGTGCGGGACAAGCCCGGCGCCGCCGGCAAGCCCGTGCCCGTGTGCGATGTGAAGCTCGTGGACGATTACGATCGTGAGGTGCCCGTCGGGACGCCGGGGGAGATCGTCGTGCGTGGCCCGCTCGTGTTCCAGGGCTACTTCGGCCAGCCGGACGTGACGGCGTACACCCTCCGCAACGGCTGGCACCACACCGGGGACGTGGGGCGCTTCGACGCCGACGGCTACCTCTATTACGTCAAGCGCAAGCCGGAGAAAGAGCTGATCAAGCCCGGCGGGGAGAACGTCTACCCGGCGGAGGTCGAGACCGTGATCATGCAACTCCCCGGCGTGAGCGGCGTGTGCGTGTACGGCATCCCGGACCCCAGGTGGGGCGAGGCCATCAAGGCGGTGGTCGAGGTGAAGACCGGCCGGTACACCGCCCCGCAGGTGAGCGACTTCGTGGCGTCGAAGATCGCCCGGTTCAAGCGGCCCCACGCGGTGGCGTTCACCGACGCCCTCCCGCGCACCGCGGAGGGCGCGGTGGACCGGGAGGCCGTGAAGGCCACGTGGGGTCACGGGGCGTGAGGATTTCCCTCCCGGCGGTCCCGTGAAGCTCCGCGACCGGGTGGCGATCGTCACCGGCGCGGCGAGCGGAATCGGGCGGGCCATCGCGAAGGCACTCGCCCGCGAGGGCGCCCGGGTCGCGATCGCCGACCTGAACGAGGCGGGCGGCGCGGAGGTCGCGCGCGCGATCGAGAAGGACGGCGGCGCGGCTGCCGCGTGGCGCGTGGACATCACCGACGCGGCCGCGGTCGCCGGCATGGTGGCGAGCGTCGTCGCGCGCTGGGGCACGGTCCACGTCCTCGTCAACAACGCCGGCTGGGACCGGCCGATGCCGTTCGTGGAGACGACGCCCGCGTTCTGGGACCGGATCCTCGCCCTCAACCTCCGCGGGCCGATCGCCTGCACCCACGCCGTGCTGCCCCACATGCTCCGGCAGGAGTACGGCAAGATCGTGTCGATCGCCTCCGACGCGGGCCGCGTGGGCTCGACGGGCGAGGCGGTCTACTCGGCGGCAAAGGGGGGGATCATCGCGTTCACGAAGACGATCGCCCGCGAAGTGGCGCGCCACCGGATCAACGTGAACTGCGTCTGCCCGGGCCCGTCGGAGACGCCGCTGTTCCAGCAGGAGTTCGTCGCGCAGAGCCCGCGGCTGGCCGAGAGCCTCAAGCGCGTGATCCCGTGGGGCCGGCTCGGGACGCCCGAGGACATCGCGCCCGCCGTGGTCTTCCTCGCCTCCGACGAGGCGGGGTTCGTCACCGGTCAGACCCTCTCGGTGTCTGGCGGTCTCACGATGATCTAGGAGCGGGTCGCCATGACTGCGTTCGAGCGCCGGCTTCGCGGGCGCCCCCCAATGGGGGTGGCTCGGAGGGGGCCATCGAGGCCCCCTTCGACTTAGGAGCGGTCCTGGCCGCGCCCGACTTCGTCGCCATCGGCCATGTCACGCTCGACCGTGTCGGCGACGCGACCCGACCCGGTGGGGCCGCCCTCTACGCCGCGATCACGGCCCATCGGCTGGGCCTCGCCGTCGGCCTCCTGACGAGCCACGCGGACGATTTTCCCCTCGACGCGATCCCGTCGCGGATCGAGGTGGTCACGCTCGAGTCGCGTGAGACGACCCGCTTCGAGCATCGCTACGAGGCGGGCGGCCGCGTCTCCCGGGTCCGAAGCCGCGCGCGGCCGCTCACCACGGCGGACGTCCCCGAAGACTGGCGCGACGCGCCGCTGGTGCTCCTGGCGCCGGTGATTGACGAGGTGGATCTGCGGCTCGCCGCCGAGTTCACGGACGGCGCGGTCGGCGCCGCGGCGCAGGGCTGGCTCCGCGCGGTCGGCCGGGACGGCGCCGTCGGCCCGCGCGCGTGGGAGTCGTCGCGCCCCCTGCTGGACAAGATCCAGGCGCTCTTCCTCTCGCGCGAGGACATCCGCGGCCAGGAGGGCTCCGTGGTCGAATGGCTCCAGTACGTCCCCATCGGCGTCCTCACCGCCGACCGCGACGGCGCGCTCCTCTTCGTCAACGGCGACCGCTACGAGGTGCGGCCGCGGCCCGCGACGGAGACGGACCCGACCGGCGCCGGCGACGTCTTCGCCGCGACGTTTCTCGTCGAGTATCAGCGCTCCGCCGATCCCTGGCTCGCGGCGGCCGCGGCGGCGTGTGCGGGCTCCATCTCCGTCGAGGGTGAGGGTTGGGTGGCGGTGCCGGACCGGGGCCTCCTCGAGGCGACGCTCAAGGAGTACGAGCGGAGCGGTTGACACGCCTTCGCTGCGGGGACTAGGCTCTACTCGTGGCGGCCGGTCGCGCGATCGTGATCGCAGCGGGGAACGTGGCCGTCGAGGCGCAGCTGAACGAGTCGAAGACGGCGACCGCCATCTGGGACGTGCTCCCGATCGACGCCACGGGCGAGACGTGGGGCGACGAGATCTACTTCGACATCGGCCTCACGGTCGGCCTCGAGTCGCCCCGGGACGTCGTCGCGGTCGGGGACCTCGGCTACTGGCCGCCCGGACGCGCCTTCTGCATCTTCTTCGGGCCGACACCACTGAGCCGGGGCGCCGAGATCCGTCCCGCCAGTCCCGTGAACCTCGTCGGCCGGATCGTCGGTGAACCCAGGGTATTCAAGCGGGTGAGCGCCGGGACGCGCGTCACCCTCAGGAGGGCTCCATGAAGATCTTTCTCGATACGGCGAGCGTCAGCGAGCTCAAGGAAGGCGTCGCGCTCGGCGTCGTCGACGGCGTCACGACCAACCCGTCGCTCATCGCCAAGGAGAAGCGGCCCTTCCGGCCGCTGGTCGAGGAGATCTGCGCGATCGTGCCGGGCGACGTGAGCCTCGAGGTCGTCGCCACCGACTTCGAGGGGATGGTCAAGGAGGGCGCGGAACTCGCGCAGATCGCGCCCAACGTCGTCGTCAAGTGCCCGCTCACCAAGGACGGGATCAGGGCGGTGCGGTTCCTCACGGGCAAGGGGATCCGCGTCAACCAGACGCTCTGCTTCTCGGCGACCCAGGCGCTCCTCTCGGCGAAGGCGGGCGCCTACTACATCAGCCCGTTCCTCGGGCGCCTCGACGACATCGCGCACGTCGGCATGGACCTCGTCCGCGACATCTGTGAGATCTACCGGGTCCAGGGGTTCACGACGCAGGTGCTCGCCGCGTCGATCCGCAACCCGCTCCACGTGGTGGACGCGGCGAAGGCGGGCGCGCACGTGGTGACGATGCCGTTCGCCGTGCTCGAGCAACTCATGAAGCATCCGCTGACGGACCTCGGGCTCAAGAAGTTCCTCGACGACTGGGCCAAGCTCGGCGCGAAGATCTAGCCCGAGGATGGCCGCGGCTGCGCCAGCCGACGCGAAGCTCGCCCGGCGGCTCGTGCTCGACGAGCTGTTCGATCTGTCGCTCTACCGCGCCCTCCGCGACGTCGCGCCCGGCGACCTGCGTCGCGTCCTCGACGAGCTGATCCCCGTCGAGACGCGGCACCACGCGTTCTGGCAGTCGTTCTTCGGCCTGGAGCTCGGCCGACTCGACCTCGGACGGCGACTCAAGCTCGCGCTCATCCTGGCCGTGTGCCGCCTCTTCGGTGCGCCGGCCATCCACCTTATCTTAGAATCGATCGAGGTCCACGGCGTCCGCAAGTACCTGGCCATCTGGCACCGCTACGGCGCGGGACCGCTGGGCGGGGCCGTGCGCGAGGTCCTCCGCGACGAGTTCGAGCACGAGGACCGGGTGGTGACGGGCGACGCCGAGCGCCGCATCAACCCGGAGCGCATCCGGGGCATCTTCCTCGGCCTGAACGACGGCCTCGTCGAGATTCTCGGCGCCGTCAGCGGCTTCTTCGCGGCGTTCGGCGCATCGGTCACCGTGCTGGTCGCGGGCCTGACGGTCGCCGTCGCCGGCGCGCTCTCGATGGCCGCCGGCGCCTACGCTGGCGCGAGCTCTGCGTCGGAGGTGCGGGCGACCGAGGAGGGTCGACGCCGGTTCCTGGGCGAGCGACCCGCGGAGGACGCGGGCGAGAGCCCGCTCACGGCCGCGGTGGTCGTCGGCGCGAGCTACTTCGCCGGGGCGCTCGTCCCGGTGCTGCCGGTGCTTGCCGGCGCGCGCACGGCGCTGCCCTCGGTGCTCACGGCCGGCACGGTGATCGTCGTGGTCTCGGCGCTCCTCGCCTTCCTCTCGGGCATGGACGTGCGGCGGCGGGTCGTGATGAACGTGCTGATCACCGCGCTCGCCGTGCTCGCCACCTACGCGATCGGCCTCGCGGCGAAGGCGCTGCTCGGGGTCTCGGTCGTCTAGGAGTGTGTCGGGCTCACGGCCGTTCGAGCGGCGGCTTCGCCGTCGCAACGCCCCTGGGGGGAGGCAACTAGAGCTTCGCGCGGACGTCGCGGGTGAAGCGCTCGTAGATCTCGGTCATGTCCGCGAGATCGCGCACGCGCGATTCGAGGACGAGGTGACGCACACCGAGCTCGGCCAGCGCGCGGATCTCGCGGACGAGGGCCCCGACGTCGTGCTGGGCGGGCAGGCCCAGGCGCGCGCTGAGCGTGAGGGACTTCACCTCGCGTCCGGCCGCGCGGCACGCCGCCGCCAGCGCGGCGAGCCCCCCCTTCATCTTCTCGGCGCTCGTGAACGCGGCGTGCCAGCCGTCCCCGAGCTCGGCCACGCGCCGGAGCGCGCGCGGCGTGTGACCGCCGATCCAGACGGGAATAGTTCCGCGCGGAGGCTTCGGCGCGAAGCCGACCGGGGCGAAGCTGACGAACTCGCCCCGGAAGCTCGGGCGCTCCTCCCGCCAGCACGCCCGCATGATACGGAGCGCCTCGTCGCTCCACGCGCCACGCCGCGCGTAGTCCACGCCGAAGAGCTCGATCTCCTCGCGCATCCAGCCGACGCCCGCGCCCAGAATGACGCGTCCAGGCGCCAGGTGATCGAGCGTCGCGAGCATCTTCGCCGCGAGGAGGGGGTGGCGGTGCGGGAGCACCAGCACCGTCGTGCCCAGGCGAATCCGCTCCGTCGCGCCGGCCACGAGGGCGAGCGTGGTGAGCGGCTCGAGGAAGTTGGCGGACGCCGGCAACGGAAAGTCGCCGGTCTCGTTGTACGGATACTTCGACGCGATTCGCCAGGGGATGACGACGTGGTCGCTCGCCCAGAGCGAGTCGTAGCCGAGCGCTTCCATCCGGCGCGCGAAGGCGAGCAGGGTCTCGCGCGTGGCGGCCGGGCCGTAGACGGGGAGGTGGCAGCCGAACTCCATGGTCACGGCGCGGCCGCCCTAACTCGGGGGCGGGCTCAGAACGGTGCGTTCAGGGGTGCCGTACACGATCCGGTCGTGGAGCTCGCCGTCCCGGATCATCTGCGCGAGTCGCGACCGCTGGATCTTGCCGCTGGAGGTCTTGGGCACGGTGCCCGCACGCACGAGCAGGACGCGCGCGGGCCGGTGGCCGCGCTGCTTGTGGACGCGGCTCACGATCTCGCGCACGAGGCCGTGGTACTCGTCGGGGGACGCGCTCTCGCTCCGCACCTCGGCGACGACGTGGAGGCGCTGCGTCCCGGCCCGCTCGCTCTCGATCCCCACGGCCGCCGAGTAGCGGACGCCGTCGACGAGGTCCACGACCTCCTCGACGTCGGCCGGGGGCACGTTCTCGCCGGCCAGGATGATCAGATCTTTCAGCCGGCCAGTCACGTAGAGGAATCCGTCCTTGTCCAGGAAGCCGAGGTCGCCCGTCCGGAGCCAGCCGTCCGGCGAGAGCACCTTTCGCGTGTCCTCCGCGTTGTTGTAGTAGCCGCGCATGACACCGGGGCTCTGCACGTAGATCTCGCCCTCCTCGGCGGGCGCCAGCGGGACTTCGCCGACGCCGTCGGGGGCGAGGACCCGCACCGCGACGCCGGGGCAGGGCTGGCCGACCGAGAGGAACCTCCCGCTCGGATCGAACCTGAGCGGCACGGCGCGCGGCCAGATCGCCACGGCGAGCGTCGCCTCCGCGAGACCGTAGCAGGGGGAGATGACGCGCTCGAGGCCGAAGCGCGACTCGAAGGCCTCGATGGTGGACCGCCGCACCGTCTCGGCGCCGGAGAGCGCGGCCTTGAGGCTCGTCAGATCGAGCCCGGCGGTGTCCCGGACGTGACGCAGGCAGTTCCGATAGCCGAAATCGGGCGAGACCGTGAACGTGGCGCGCACCTCGGTGCAGAGCTCGAGCCACTGGCGCGGGTTGCGGAGGTCCGGGGGCAAGAGCCAGAGCGGCGTGCGCGTGAGCGGCGGCGTGAAGGCGCAGCCGATGAGCCCCATGTCGTGGTAGAGCGGTAGCCACGAGACGACGCGGTCCTCGGCGGTGAGCCCGGCGGCCTCGGCCATGAACTTGATGGTCGAGACGACGTTCCGGTGGGTGAGCATGACCCCGTGCGGGTGCCCCGTGCTCCCCGACGTGTACTGGAGGAACGCGAGGTCCTCCGCGTCGGGCTCGGCGTACGCGGGCGCGGCCGCGTCGGCGTCGAGGTCGGACGGCTCCAGGACCGCGCGCACGCCGGGCGCCTGCGCAGCAGACTCGTCCACGCCCTTGCGGAACCAGCCGATCGTCGCCACCGCGCCGGTCTCGGAGTCGTTGAGGATCCGCGCGGTCGCCTCGACGCCGAGCGTCGGGTAGAGCGGCACGGGCACCACGCCGATCCGCAGCGCGCCGAAGAAGGTGAAGAAGAACTCGGCGCACGTCGGGTAGATGAGGCAGAGCTTGTCCCCCGCGCGGAGGCCGCCGCGGGCGAGGCCGGCGGCGTAGCGCCCGCTCACGTCCCAGAGCCGCCCGTACGTGATCGTGTCCCCGTAGAGGTAGAAGTACGGCGCGTCGGGCGTGAGCGCGGCGCGCCGTCGCATCATCTCGGTGAGCGTCGGCGCCGCGTGCACCTCCTGATCGGCCATCCCTGGCTCCTTATTCACGGGCTCGCCTCGCCTGCGGCTGCGGCTCGCACGACCACGCGCGCCGAGCGCGCTATGGGCGCACGCCGAGGGTCGCGGTGACTTCGTGCGTCTCCTCGTCGCGCAGGTACAGGATCGCGACGCGCTCGCCGGGCTTCTTCGTCAGCACCTCGCGGCGCAGGGCCTCAAGGCTCTCGACGGCCACCCCGTCGACACGGAGGAGCACATCGCCCGAGCGGAGCCCCACGCGCGCGGCCGCGCTCCCCGGCAGCGTCGCCGACAGGGCGAGGCCGTCGCCAGCCCTCCGCGGATCGACGACCACACCCAGGAACGCGCCGCCCGCAACGCCGTCGGGAGCGCTGGGGCGCCGCGCCGGCGCGGCCCTCACGTACGCGGGACGCGCGCCGCCGGCGAGGCGCTCGAGCGTGCGGAGCGCGATGGCGGCGACGCGCGCCATGCCGGGCGCGTCGATCCGGTCCGCCGTGTCGGTCGGCCGGTGGTAGTCGTGGTGACCACCCGTCGTGAAGAGCACGGCGGGCACCCCCGCCTCGTAGAACCGCGTGTGATCGGAGGGCCCGTAGGGCGATCCGCGTACGTCGAGGGTGACGCCGCCGCGCGCCGCCGCCTCGAGCACCTCGACGAGGCCGCCGCCACTGTCGGCGCCCTGGACGATCAGCCGGTCGTCGCGGAGGCGACCGACCATGTCGAAGTTGAGCATCGCGACCGACTGGGCGAGGGCGACGGCGGGCTGGCGTACGTAGTGGCCGGAGCCGAGGAGGCCGAGCTCTTCGCCGCCGAAGAGCGCGAAGACGAGCGTACGGGGCGCGCCGCCGGCGGACGCGAAGGCGCGGGCGAGCCCCACCACGACTGCGGTGCCGGACGCGTTGTCGTCGGCGCCGGGGTGCACGACGCCGTCCTCGGACCCCAGATGGTCGTAGTGGGCGCCCACCACGACCGCCTCGGCCGCGAGCGCCGGGTCGGTCCCCGGGAGGATCCCGACGACATTCACGCCGCGCCGCTCCTCGTAGCCGAGGTCGACCCGCAGACGCGCACGCATGCCAGGAGCGAACGTGGCCGCGGTCTCGCGGCTGATCGTGGCCGAGACGAGTCCGACCCCGGCGGCGGTCGCGTCGAGCGATGGCAGCGTGTCGCCGACGAGTAGGAGCGCCGCCGCGCCGCGCCACTTCGCCGCGATGAGCTTCTCGAGCCGCGTCACGCGCCCGCCGTCCGAGGGCCCGTCGAGGACCAGGACGATCTTGCCGTGGACGTCCACGCCCGCCCAGTCGTCGCGGCTCCCGTACGTTCCGGTGCCGCCGTGGCCGGCGAAGACCACCTCGCCGGCGACTTCACCGCTCGGGGAGCCGCCGTGGGGCGCGAAATCTCGGCCCACCTCGAGTCGCCGGGGCGCCGGGCTCAGGATCTCGAGAGCGGTTGCCGTCCCGAGGCGCGCGGCGCGCTCGATGACGAAGGGCTGGAAGTACGTGCCGTGCGCACCCCCTGGCCGGAGGCCCGCGGCCGCGAGCCACTCTGCGATCCGCCGCGCCGCCCGGTCCCCGCCGGGTGTGCCGGAGCGGCGGCCCTCCATGTCGGGCGCGGCGAGCGCCGCGACGTCTTCGGCGAGACTCTGGACGGTCGGGGGGGCGAGCACCCCCCGCGCCGACGCGAGAGGAACGAGGAGAACAAGGACGACGCCGAGAGGCGGGACCAGCCGGCGGCGCATCACGACGGGTATTTTACTCCGACACCCGGCGGCGACCGCTATGCTCGGACGCGCGCCACGCGGCCGCCCGTCATCTGCACGAGGTCCGCGGGGGACAGCCTGAACACGGTCTTGGGGTGGCCCGCCGCGGCCCAGATCTCGTGCCACTGGAGGAGGTCCTCGTCGATCACGGTCGTGAGCGGCCCGGTGGAGCCGACGGGTGCGACGCCGCCGATCGCGAATCCCGTGCGGGCGCGGACGAAGGCGGCGTCCGCCTTCTCGACCGGCTCGTCGACGAGCTCCGCGACGCGCTCCTCGTTCACGCGGTTCGCTCCGCTCGCCGTCACGAGGATCGCCCGGTCGGTGCGCCGGCCCCGGAACACCAGCGACTTCACGATCTGGTCCACGCGGCAGCCGAGCGCACGGGCCGCGTCGACCGCCGTCCGCGCGGAGGCGGCGAGCTCGACGACGCGGTGGCCACCGCCGAGCGCCGCCAGCCTTTCCTGAACGCGCTCGAGGCTCGCCGTCACGGAATGACGATGCGGTCGAACGCCTCCGCGTAGGCGTAGCCCTTGGCCTGGCCCAACTGTCGGGCGCGGTCACGCACCCGCGCCTCCACGGCGGCGAAGTCCTTGAACTGGCTCGCGTGGCAGGCGAGCGCCCGGAGCTTGAGGTCCATCGTGTCGGACACGTCGACGACGAGTTGGGGATCCTGCCACTGCGTCACGTACACTTCCCGAACCCTGTGCGGCTCGAAGGTGGGCATGAGCTCCGGGAATGCCATGTGGTCGCGGGCGAGAGGATAGACACAGTCGAGCGTGACCCCCCCGGCGATCCGGTGGTCGCGGTGGGAGGCTCCGAGGAGGTACGTGCGGTGTGGGTTCTGGCAGATGACGAGATCGGGGCGCCACTTGCGGATCATCCGCGAGACGTCGCGCCGCAGGTCGCGCGTGTCCTCGACCTCGCCGTCCGCGTAGCCGAGGAACTCCACCCGCTCGACGCCGAGCGTGCGCGCCGCGTTTCGTTGCTCCTCCTCGCGGATCCGGGCGAGCCGCTCGGGGGTCATCGAGCGATCGCTCGAGCCCTTGTTCCCGTTGGTGACGATCACGTAGGTGACCTCGCGACCCTCCTTGACCATCTTCGCGACGGTGCCGCCAGCGCCGAACTCCGAGTCGTCGGGGTGCGCCGTCACGACCATGACACGCTCGATCTTGTCGCTCAATCCAGTCTCCTCTCGTTTTGAACGGGCGGATCGGAGCCACGCGCGCCGTTCTCAGGCCACCCACGGTCCAACGCGTGCTCGCGGTCCCCGCTACAACGGAGCCACGCGCGCCGTTCTCAGGCCACCCACGGTCCAACGCGTGCTCGCGGTCCCCGCTACAAGGACCCGTGCTCAGGATACCGATTCCGAGGGCGCCGCGCGACCGGCTATAATCGCACGATGTCCGAGACCGCCGCCGGTCGAGTAGGGGTCGTCGTCCTGCTCGTGCTCCTCGCCGCGGTGGTCGTCGTGCCGTCGCTTCCCGGAGATCCCGGTGCCGTCCGGCTGGCGGGCGTCGGCGTGCTCTGGTGGTTCGTCGCCTGCGCCGCGCCTCTCGTGGCCACCCTCACCACGTGCGCCTTTCTCAGGGTTCCGACCTCGCGCTCCAATACAAGAACCGCCACCCTCCGCGCCGTCGCGACCTGGGCGTCGCCCGTCGTGCTCACCGCCGTCGCCGCGCGCGTGTTCGCCGGTTCGCCGGAGGCGCCCGTCCTGGTCCTCTCGGTGACCGTCGCGCCGCTCCTCGCGCTGCTCACCCCCTCAGCCGACCCCGCGCCGTCGCCTAACCGGGTCGCCGGGCTCGCCGCCGCGGCCGCCGTCGGGCTCGTGCTGTGCGCAAACCTCGGCGCGGTCGCCGACGTCGCCCGGCTCGCGGGCGTCCCGCGCCACGCGGCGCTCACGCTCTCGGCCGCGACCGCGTTCCTCGGCGTCGCGTGGCGCGCCGCGCGCCGACCGGTCGGCGATGCGGCCGTCCTCGCCGGCGCTGCGGGCGTCGTGCTTCCCCTCGTCGTGATCGGCGCGGTGGCGGTCGCCGTCCCACCGTGGACCGCGTGGAGCCGCACCGCCTCGCGACCCGCGCTCACCTTCGGTGAGCGGAGCGCCTGGGTGACCGACGGACGGCGCCTGGAGCGGTCGACGACCCTCGTCTTCACCGAGCCCCACCGCGTCACCGCGCTCAATCCCGGTGTCTACCGGGTCGTCGAAGAGGTCGTCGAGGGGGACGCGCCTCGGTCCGTCACGCGTGAGTGGCGCCTCGCGGCGGGCGAGGCGCTCACCCTGCGTCCGGGCGACCGGCTCATCCTCGAGGCGGGGACGCGGGTCCGCTTCGAGGGCAGCAAGCGCGTGCCAGGCAGCGCCGCGTCGGGCGTCGCCTGGGCCGATCCACCCGAGCGGCGCTCCCTCGGAATGGCGGCGCACGCGCTCGGCGCGGTGCTGACGCTCGTCGGCGGCGCCCTCGCCCTGCTCCCGCGTCCGCGCGCGCTCCCATGGCGCCGCGCCGTTGCCGGGCCCCTGCTCCTCCCGGCGCTGACGCTCGCCGCGGTCTCGTGGGGCGCGTACGGCGTGTACGCCGCGCCCGAGCTCGAGCTCGGCGCGTCGCCCGTCACCGGGCTCGTGGAGCTGCCCGCGCTCGTCCTGCCGGCGCCGGTCGGTCGTGCGCTCGTCGCGACGAGCATCCTCGCCCTGCTCGCGCTCTTCGTGGCCACGGCGCTGGCGTTGCGGGAGGTCATCGCGAGGCAGGCCGGGCCGGCGAACGCCGACGTCGTGTGGGGCGGCCTGGTAATGGCCGCCGCCGTCGCCGGGCTCTGGCCCATGGACCCGTGGCGCACCTGGCTCGCTGGCTGTGGCCTCGCCGCCGCGACGGTCGCCGCTCCGCGGCTCGCCGGTGGGGACTCCCGCGCCGGCCTCGCGGGCTCGCTCACCGGCGGCGCGGCGTTCGTCGGCGTCGCCGCCGTCGGCGGCCAGCTGCCGGCCTGGGCCGGCGCCGTGGCCGCGTACCCCGCCCTCCTCGCGGCGCCGCTGGCCTGGATGGCCGTGCGAGCCGCAGGCCGACGCGGGGCTGGGGCCCCGCCGTCCGAGGCGAGCCTATGAATCTGGTCGTGCGAGCCGCAGGCCGACGCGGGGCCGCAGTGCGAGCCGCAGCCGGGTTGCCGGCGCCCCGCGAGGCTGACACAATAGGTCTGCGACATGGCGAGTGATCGGATCGTCGTCAGGGGCGCCCGCGAGCACAACCTCAAGAACATCGATCTCGAGATCCCGCGCGACCAGCTCGTCGTCATCACGGGGCTCTCGGGCTCCGGCAAATCGTCGCTGGCCTTCGACACGATTTACGCCGAGGGCCAGCGCCGCTACGTCGAGTCGCTCTCGGCCTATGCGCGCCAGTTCCTCGAGCAGATGGAGAAGCCCGAGGTCGACTCGATCGAGGGGCTGTCGCCCGCGATCTCGATCGAGCAGAAGACGACTTCGAAGAACCCGCGCTCGACCGTCGGAACCGTCACCGAGATCTACGACTACCTGCGCGTGCTCTTCGCGCGCGTGGGTGTGCCGCACTGCCCGAGCTGCGACCGGGTGATCTCCGCCCAGACCGTGCAGCAGATGGTCGATCGCGTCATGGCGCAGGCGCCGGGGACCCGGCTCGTCGTGCTGGCGCCCGTGGTCCGAGGGCGCAAGGGCGAGTACAAGAAGCTGTTCTTCGACCTCGGGCGCCAGGGGTTCACGCGCGTCCGCGTGAACGGCGCCGTCCGCGAGCTCGGCGAGGAGATCGAGCTCGACAAGAAGCGCAAGCACACGATCGAGGTGATCGTCGACCGCCTCGTCGTGCGCGACAACCTGGGCGCCCGGCTCGCCGACTCGCTCGAGACCGCGCTGCGCCTGGCCGACGGCGTGGTGTTGGTCGAGGTGATGGGGGAGTCGAGAGGGGGGTCTCCCCCGCTCCCGACAGTCCCGATGCTCTTCTCCGAGCGCCTGGCGTGTGCCGAGTGCGGCGTCTCGCTGCCCGAGGTGTCGCCGCGCATGTTCTCGTTCAACAACCCCTACGGTGCGTGCCCGGAGTGCGGCGGGCTCGGCTCGCGCGACGAGATCGACCCCGAGCGGCTGGTACCGAACCCCCGGCGCTCGCTCAAGGAGGGGGCGCTGGCGCCGTGGGCCGGGCGTGAGACGACCTACTTCCGCCAGACGCTCCAGGTGCTCGCCAAGCGGCACCGGTTCTCGCTCGATTCGCCGTGGGAGAAGCTCCGGAAGCCCGTGCGGGACGTGATCCTCCACGGCGAGCGCGACGGCGGCTTCGAGGGCGTCGTCGCGACGCTCGAGCGACGGTACCGCGAGACGACCTCCGAAGAGGCGCGGACGGAGATCCAGCAGTTCATGGCCGAGCGGCCCTGCCCGGCCTGCGGGGGGGCGCGCCTGCGCCGTGAGTCGCTCGGATTCAAAATCGGGGGCCGCTCGATCGCCGACGTCGTCACGCTCACGATCAAGGGCGCGGCCGTCTTCTTCGACGCCCTGACGCTCACCGAGCGCGAGACCGCCATCGCCCGACGGGTCCTCAAGGAAATCCGCGAGCGCCTCGGGTTCCTCATGAACGTGGGCCTCGACTACCTCACGCTCGACCGGCCCGCGGGCACCTTGTCCGGAGGAGAAGGACAGCGGATCCGCCTCGCGACACAGATCGGGTCCAGTCTCGTCGGAGTGCTGTACATCCTCGACGAGCCGTCGATTGGATTGCACCAGCGAGACAACCGGCGCCTGCTCGAGACGCTCGAGCGGCTCCGGGACCTCGGCAACACGGTGCTCGTCGTCGAGCACGACGAGGAGACGATCAAGCACGCCGACTACGTCGTGGACCTCGGCCCCGGCGCGGGCGAGCTGGGCGGCCACGTCGTCGCGGTCGGAACGCCGGACGAGATCCGGGCGAACCCGAGCTCGCTCACGGGCCGCTACCTGGCGGGCGCCCTCGAGATCCCGGTGCCGGCGACGCGGCGGAAGGGGAGCGGTCACGCCATCACGATCCACAACCCGCGTGAGCACAACCTCAAGGGGATGCCGGTGCGGATCCCGCTCGCGACGTTCACGTGCGTGACCGGCGTCTCGGGGTCCGGCAAGTCGACGCTGGTCAACGACATCCTCTATCGCGCGCTCGCCCAGATGCTCCACCGCGCGCAGGACCGCCCGGGGGCGCACGACCGCATCGAGGGCGCCCAGCGCGTCGACAAGGTCGTGGACATCGACCAGTCGCCGATCGGCCGCACGCCGCGCTCGAACCCCGCCACCTACACCGGGGTGTTCACGTTCATCCGGACCCTCTTCGCGCGCACGCCCGAGGCGCGCATGCGTGGCTACGCGCCGGGCCGGTTCTCGTTCAACGTCAAGGGCGGCCGGTGCGAGGCGTGTCAGGGCGACGGGCTCGTGAAGATCGAGATGCACTTCCTGCCCGATGTGTATGTGACGTGCGACGTCTGTAAGGGCCGCCGCTACAACCGTGAGACGCTGGACGTCCGGTACAAGGGAAGGTCGATCGCCGAGATCCTCGACATGACGGTCCGTGAGGCGCTCGGGTTCTTCGACGCGGTGCCCGTGATCCGGACGAAGCTCCAGACCCTAGATGACGTCGGGCTCGATTACATCCGTCTGGGCCAATCCGCCACGACCCTGTCCGGTGGTGAAGCTCAGCGTGTGAAACTGGCCACGGAACTGTCTCGTCGGGCCACTGGTCGAACCCTCTACATCCTCGACGAACCGACTACTGGGTTGCACTTCGCCGATATTCAAAAGCTCCTGGACGTGCTCAACCGCCTCGTGGACCAGGGCAACACGGTGGTGATCATCGAGCACAACCTGGACGTCATCAAGACCGCCGACTGGATCATCGACCTCGGACCGGAGGGTGGGGACGAGGGGGGGCGGGTCGTGGCCACGGGCGCGCCCGAGGAGCTCGCGCGCCAGGCCGACCGCTCGTACACCGGCCAGTTCCTCCGCGCGCTGCTCGAGCGCGGGTAGCCGGCGTGCGGCGGACCAAGATCGTCTGCACCCTCGGCCCCGCCAGCCAGAGCCGCGCCGAGCTCGACCGACTCGTCGCCGCCGGCATGGACGTCGCTCGCGTGAACTTCTCTCACGGCACCCACGCCGAGCACGCCGAGGTCATCCGGCTGGTCCGCGAGGGCGAGGTCCGCTGGGGCCGGCCGATCGCGATCCTCCAGGATTTGCAAGGGCCCAAGATCCGACTCGGCACCTTCGGGCCGGCGGGCGGCGCGCGGGTCGACCTCGAGCCCGGCCAGCCGTTCACGCTCTGCGCGAAGCCCGTGGTGGGCACGGCGGAGCGCGCGTCGCTGAATCACCCCGAGTACCTCGCGAACGTGCACCCGGGCGACGCGATCTGGATGGACGACGGAATGATCCAGCTCCTGGTGGAAGAGGCCTCGCCAGAGGAGGTGCGCTGTCGGGTCGTCGTGGGCGGGCGCATCAGCGACCACAAGGGGATCTCGCTCCCGCGCGTGCCGCTCCCGGTCTCGTGCCTCACCGACAAGGACCGCGAGGACCTCCGCTTCGGCCTCGAGCACGGCGTCGACTTCGTCGCCGTCTCGTTCGTGCAGTCGGTGGCCGACATCGCGGAGGTGCTGGACTTCCTGCGCCAGCTCGGCGCCGACGTGCCGATCGTCGCCAAGCTCGAGCGCCACGAGGGCATCGTGAACCTCCCGGGCATCCTGCCCTCGGTCGAGGCGGTCATGGTGGCGCGCGGCGACCTCGGGGTCGACGTGCCGCTCGAGGACGTGCCCCATCTGCAGAAGGAGATCATTCGGCAGGCGCGCGAGGCGGGCGTGCCGGTCATCGTGGCGACGCAGATGCTCGAGTCGATGGTCACCCACCTCCGGCCGACGCGCGCGGAGGTCTCGGACGTCTCGACCGCCATCTTCGACGGCGCCGACGCGATCATGCTCTCCGCGGAGACGGCGACGGGCCGGTACCCGGCGGAGGCGGTCGAGGTGATGGCCCGTATCGCCGAGCGGGCCGAGCGGGCCGTCCTCGTGGACGAGACGCGCCGCCGGCGCCCCGAGCGGGTCGGCGTCGGGTTCTCCGAGGCGATCTCCACCGCGGCCTCCGCGGCCGGGCACGCGCTCGGGGCGCGCGCGATCGTCGCGTTCACGGAGTCGGGCGCCTCGGCGCGCCTCATCTCCCAGGCACGTCCGGACGTGCCGATCATCGCGCTGACGCCGTTCGTCGAGGTCCGGCGACGGCTCGCCCTGTCGTGGGGCGTGTCCTCGCGGCTCATCCGTAAGGTCCAGACGACCGACGAGATGATCGAGGAGGTCGAGGCGACGCTCCTGGGCGACGGGGCGGTCGGGCCCGGCGACGTCCTCGTCATCATCTCCGGCTCGCCCATGTGGGTTTCGGGGACGACGAACCTCTTGAAGCTCCACCGCGTGGGCGAGCGTCGCTGAGTGTGGCCGTGCGAGCCGGAGCCGAAGGCGAGGCGAGCCTGTGAACGTGGTCGTGCGAGCCGGAGCCGAAGGCGAGGCGAGCCTGTGAACGTGGCGGTGCGGCCCCCGGGCCTCGCGCGCGTCGCCCCGGTGCTCGTGACGCTCCTCGTCGTCTGGATGG